>NZ_LVCT01000178.1:0-28571 GCF_001647205.1 Rhodococcus sp. EPR-134 | reverse complement strand
CGTCGTGACCGTGAACGGCTGCTTCTCGGTCACGCCGATGAACGACTGCGTGACTCCCTCGAAGACGTTGGACCCGTTGACCTCGGTCACGACTCCGCCGACGCCGGGGACCGGGTTGGGGCCGGAGTACTGCTCGACTCCGCTGTCGAAGGGATATGCGGAACCGTCGATCAGGACCTGGATCACTGCGGCACCCTTGATGTCCACGGGCTTACCGCTGCCTTCCTGCGTCGCCGCGTCGACGTACTTGACGCGCCAACCGGGTGTGCCGGTTCCGCCCATTTCGTAGACGACACGATCGAATCCGTCGTGCTCGCCCACTCGGATGTCGACGACGGTGAGCTTGGATTCGGTGCCCGCAGCCGACGTCTTGTCGGAGCTGTCCGTCGGGACTGGTTCTGTGGTCGACGCTGCTGCACTCGAGGTCGAGGTCGAGGTGACGGCCGAGGTGGCTGCCGTGGGAGTGGTCTCCGCGTCCTGCGAACAGGCAGTCAGGCTCACGCCCACTGCGATGGCAGCGACAGCGGCAAATGATCTCGTCCGGTTCGTTGTCATGACTCGATCGTAGGGCTCGCGTTATCGGGATCCGCGGCGGCGGTGCCCGGAGTTACCTAACCGATATCGCCGTCGACATAGAGCCACTTACCCTCTGTTCGCGCAAATCGACTGCGTTCGTGGAGCATTCCCCGCTCGCGTCCGAATGTGTAGTGAGCGCGAAATTCCACGACGCCGTCGGAATCGAACAGCCCGCCCCGTTCGGTGTCCAGGATCTCCAAGCGGAGCCATTTCTGGTCGGGGTCGAGATCGAGTTGGGCTGGGCGATGGTCGGGATGCCAAGTCTGCGTGAGATATTCGTCGTCCATCACAGCGAAAGCCGTGTAACGCGAACGCATCAGGGTTTCGGCGGTCGGTGCGTGCGCTACTCCGCTGATGTACTTGCCGCAGCATTCGGCCAACGCGTTGCCGCTGCCGCACGGGCACGGATCGGTCGGATTGGGTGTGGTGGGGCGGCGCGAAGTCACCGCCCCATTACAGCACGCGAACTCAGACCAGTTTGTGTTCGCGGTTCTCCCAGTACGGTTTGCGGAGGTCGCGTTTGAGGATCTTTCCGGTGGGATTGCGGGGAAGAATCTCGACGACGTCGATACTGGTCGGGCACTTGAACTTTGCGAGGCGTTCCTGTGTATAGGTGATCAGTTCGGCTTCGTCGATCTGCGCTTCGGCAGTGAGAACCACGACAGCCTTGACGGTTTCACCCCAACGGTCGTCGGGAACGCCGATGACCGCGACCTCGGCGATTGCCGGATGCTCCACCAGTACTCGTTCGATCTCGGGGGAGTAGACGTTCTCGCCGCCGGTGATGATCATGTCCTTGAGGCGGTCCTCGATGAAGACGAAGCCGCCGGAGTCGGCGCGGCCCATGTCGCCGCTACGTAGCCACCCGTCTGCGGTAATCGTTTCGGCCGTCGCCTCAGGCTTGCCCAGGTATCCGGGTGTGCACTGTTCGGATCGCCACCACAGTTCACCGGTCGTTCCGGTGGGCACGTCCTCGAGCGTGACGGGGTCCACCACGCGCATCTCGACGCCGGGGATCGCCGTACCTGCTGATGCCATGCGCTCGACCTGCGACTCGTCGCGGTGAACGTCCGGCATCAACGCGGTAATGACGCCTGCCATTTCGGTCATGCCGTAGACCTGCACGAATTCGGTGTCCGGCCACGCTGCGAGTGCCGCGCGCAACAGTGGGAGCGGCATGGGGGCGGCGCCGTAGGTGATGCGTTTGAATGCTTTGAAGGCGGCGACCGCCTGCTCGCCTGCGGCCAGGACTCCGGCAATGACCGGTGGGACGAGAAAGGCGATGTTGGCTCCGGCGGCGAGACCGGCGAAGATCGACGGTCCGTCGGCTTCTCTCGTGAAGTAACAGCGGCCACCGGTGTGAATTGCCATGATGGCGTAGCACGTTCCGCCGACGTGGAACATCGGCATCGCGATCAAGAATCGGTGATCCTCGTGGGCCGGCAGGATTTCGAGGACATTGTTGCTGTGCACGAACAGGTTTCGATGCGTGAGCTGGACACCCTTGGGGCGACCGGTCGTCCCGGAACTGTAGAGAACCAGAGCGGTGGCATCGGGGCTCACCTCGGGGCGGGAGTGCAGCGGTGTGACCTCGTCGATCCACGGCTCGAATTCGTCGTGTTCACCGCCGACGGCGAAGATCGATTCGACGGCCGTCAAGCGGTCTCGCATCGCGACGACCTGGGGGAGTAGTTCGCTGCCGACGAACAGAATGCGAGCGCCACAGTCCGCGAGAACGTAATCCAGCTCTTCGCTCGAAAGTCGCCAGTTGGGAACGACATTCGCGGCGCCGAGTAGTGAGGCGGCGTAGGTGACTTCGAGACAGGACAGATGATTCTTGTCGACGAACGCGACAGTGTCGCCGGCACCGATGCCTGATTCGGCGAGGGCGGCGGCGATACGCAAGATGCGGTCCCGCCACTGAGCCCACGTGAATTCGGTCCCTTGGAAGGTCATCGCTGCTTGATCAGGCTTGACCGTCGCCCAGTGCTCTAGCCGATCGAAAATGATTCCAGCGGTGGCGTCGGACATTCGGCCGCCTCTCTCGTGTGATTGGTGTCACAAGGTTAATGTGCGCCCGGTCTTCGTATCGCTGTTTCCAGTCAATGCGCACAAGCAGGAGGGGTCGCATTCCCCCGACCCTGACCGGCTCGGCCGCAGATATCAGGGTGGTCCCCGATGGCGGGCGCGCCCGCCACCCGACAGGATGGAACCAACCATTGCGGGCGTCCGTGTTTTCACGGGCGCCCGTCACGCCCGCAAAGTAGCACCGAAGTGAACAGGAAAGGCGATCATGAGTTCGCACGCCCAGGATGTCGCGGCCCGCGCAGTCGGCCTGTCCAAGACCTACGGCACCGGAGATACCCAGGTGCACGCCCTCAGTTCGGTGTCCGCAGATTTCGCCCGCGGTGAGTTCACGGCGATCATGGGGCCGTCCGGTTCCGGTAAGTCGACGCTGATGCATTGCCTCGCCGGTCTGGATTCCGCCAGTTCGGGTTCTGTTCTCATCGGTGACACGGAACTCACGACGCTTTCCGACAAACAGATGACCCAATTGCGACGCGATCGCATCGGTTTCGTTTTCCAGGCGTTCAACCTGGTGCCGACCCTGACCGCGCTCGAGAACATCACGTTGCCGCTCGACATCGCGGGACGCAAAGCGGACCCGACCTGGTTGAACAGCGTCCTGACCAAGCTGGGTCTCGGGGATCGCCTCGATCATCGGCCGGGAGAGCTCTCGGGTGGTCAGCAGCAGCGTGTGGCGTGTGCGCGTGCGCTGGCGGGTCAGCCGGAGATCATCTTCGGCGACGAGCCGACCGGAAACCTCGATTCGAAGTCCTCCGGTGAGGTGCTCTCGATCCTGCGGGCGGCCGTCGACGAGTTCAACCAGACCGTGGTGATCGTGACGCACGATCCGCGGGCAGCGGCGTATGCCGACCGGGTGGTGTTCCTCGCGGACGGCAAGATCGTCGACGAATTGCGCGAGCCTACGGCGGATTCGGTCCTCGACCGGATGAAGCGTCTGGACGCTCCGCAGGCGGTCGTGAACGTGGAAGCCGGGGCTTGAGCACATGGCTTCGGTAAGCAACTCGCCGATGCGCAAGGTTTCCCTGCGCAACTTGGCGGCACACAAGGTGCGACTTGCGCTGACGGTTCTCTCCGTGGTGCTTGGCACGGCTTTTGTCGCGGGGTCGTTCGTTTTCACCGACACCCTCCAGAAGACTTTCGATTCGATCTTCGAGAACACCGCCCAGGGCGTCGACGTCCGGGTATCGATGGAAGAGCGCAACACCAGTGGCGTTCCGGTCCAGGATGTCGACAAACTTGCCGCAGTCGACGGCGTCCGAGCGGTAGCCCCGGCCGTCAGTGGACAGATCGTCCTGATCAACGCAGACGGCGGCGCTGTTCAGACCGGCGGCGCGCCGAGTATCGGTCAGTCCTACCTACCGCCGGGCCAGGCGATTGCCGAATCCGACACCTTCGTCGAGGGCGCGCCTCCGACGCAGACCGGTCAGGTCGCGCTGAACACCAGCGCCGCCGAGCGAGCCGGACTGAAGGTGGGGGACTCCGCCAAGGTTCTGGCACCGGCCCGCGGAATCGTGGACGTGACGTTGTCCGGCATCTACGAGGGGGCGGGCAGTGACACCGGCGGGTTCATCGGCGCGCTCTTCACCGACGAGCAGGCCCGTGGACTCTTCACCGACGGCCAACACGTCGAGTACATCGACGTCGCGGGCGACGGGGTGTCGCAGACGGAACTGCAGCAACGCGTCGAGCAGGTTTTCCCCGATCTCAAGGTGCAGACCGGCGACCAGGTTCGTGAGGAGACCAAGGCCGAGGTCGACTCGGCGCTGAGCTTCATCAACTACTTCCTGTTGGCGTTCGGCGCGATTGCTCTGCTCGTCGGAACGTTCATCATCTACAACACCTTCTCGATGATCGTGGCGCAGCGTCTTCGTGAGCTGGCGCTGCTGCGTGCGATCGGTGCGAGCCGAGCGCAGGTCGGCCGTTCGGTGGTCACCGAGGCGCTCGTGGTCGGACTCATCGGCAGCATCATCGGTCTGCTCGGCGGTATCGGTCTCGCCTACGGATTGCGCAGTCTGCTCAACACATTCGACGTCGGTCTGCCGGAAGGCCCGCTCCAGGTGGGTGCCCGCACGATCATCGTCGCGTTGGTAGTCGGCGTCGTCGTCACGCCGCTCAGCGCTTACGCCCCGGCTCGTCGTGCGTCGAAGATCCCGCCGGTAGCGGCCATGCGTGAGGAGTTCGCCTCTACCGGTGACTCACTGCGAGTGCGGACGTTGATCGGTGCGATTCTCGGCGTGATCGGTGTGGCACTGCTCGTGTTCGGCTCTCGCGGTACCGGTGGTGGCGCGGCGCTGATCGTCGGGCTCGGTGCGTTCTCGTTGATCATCGCGGTGCTTCTCGGGGCTCCCGCGCTGTCGCGGCCGATCGTCGGCGCGCTCGGTGCCGTGTTCGCCAAGCCGTTCGGTGCCATCGGGCGATTGGCTCGTACCAATGCGGTGCGCAATCCCCGTCGCACGGCCGCAACGGCATTCGCGTTGACTCTCGGTCTGATGCTGGTGACGGTCATCGGAGTGTTCGGTTCCTCGGCCAAGGCGAGCATCAATGCTCTTGTCGACGTGGGTGTTTCGGCCGACTACATCCTGACCGGTCCCAACGCGATCGGCGTGCCGCGAGGTGCGGCCGACGCCGTCCGACAAGTGCCCGACGTGCAGAGCGCGACGTCGTTGCACGGAGTGCGTGCGAAGGTCGACGGTGAGGACGAGCAGGGCGCTTCGTTCGACGGCCCGATCGAAGGCGTGCTCGAATACAAGATCCTCGAGGGCACGGTCGATCTGACCGGCAACAACATGCTCGTCTCGAAGTCGACTGCGGACGACAAGGGTTGGACTGTCGGCTCGACCCAGACGTTGACCGGTCCCGGCGGCGTCGAGTACCAGACGGTTGTCGCGGGAGTGTTCGAGGACAACCAGCTGATCGGCTCGTGGATCGTCTCGGACGAGGCGTATCGGAAGCTGATGCCGGCCGAGAGTCTGCCGGACTTCGTGGTGCTGGTGAAGGCGAAGCCTGGCGCGGATCTGACAACGCTGCGATCCGAGCTCGAAACGGCCACGGAGAAGTACGTCGTCGTCCAGGTGCAGGATCGTGAGGAGTTCAAGGGAACTCAGGGCCAGCAGATCAACACGTTGTTGGCGATCCTCTACGGACTGCTTGCACTCGCGGTCGTGATCGCAATCCTGGGCATCATCAACACCCTGGCACTGTCGGTGGGCGAGCGGCGACGAGAAATCGGAATGCTGCGAGCTGTCGGCATGCAGCGCGGACAGATGCGACGCACGATCTACCTCGAGTCGGTGCTCATCGCGGTGTACGGCGCGGCGGTCGGAGTTGTTCTCGGCATCGCGTTCGGTTGGGCCTTCGTGAGCACTCTCGCGGATCAGGGCCTCGACAAGATCACGATCCCGTGGGGTCAGGTGGTCGGAATGCTGATCGGCTCGGGTGTGGTGGGTGTCTTGGCGGCGCTGTGGCCGGCCAACCGAGCGGCCAAGACGAAGCCGCTCGAGGCGATTGCAGACATGTAGGGCCTTCGGCCCCCGTGCGCACTTTTGGTAGCGGAAGCAGCCGAAAGTGCGCACGGTACCGTTGCCACATGAGCACCCTTCAAGAAGTCGGCGAACGTGAATCCTGGCGCTGCTGGCTGTGTGACGAACCGGTCGATCCCGATATGTCCGTCAATGATCCGCGCGGCCCGAGTATCGACAGCATCAACACCGCAAAAAAGGGTGGCAAGACCAAAGGTGGCGTCGAACGCTTGGCGCACCGCGCATGCAACACCAAGAAGGGTGCGGTCAAACCTGTTGTGGAATGGCCGGATCGGCTGTTCGTCGTGGATCCCGCCCCGATCATCGGGGTCGTGGAGCAGCTCGAGCGAAAGGGTGGCCGCGTCGCCGTCGCTCGCTGCCCCGGCAAGGACGACGCCCAGGAAGCGTCGGATTGGTTGATCGATCGGTTGTCGCGTCTGGCTCCCGCGTTGAATGTCGAAACAAGTATCGACGCCGCGGGCGGGGGTTACCTGTTGGTCCTGAAAACCGTGTAGGGGGTCGGCCCTGAGTGCCGTCTTTTGCGGTACCTGTTCCGCCTCCATAGCTGTCGGGTACGGTCGAACCGAACATGAATCCGGTTTCGAGTGCGAAGGAATCCCGATGAACCTGGCATTGACCGACGAGGAACTAGCGTTCCGCGACGAGATGCGGACGTTCTTCCGTACGCAAATCCCCGCGGACATCAGGGAGGCGTACGCCCACGGCGAGGAGTTGGGGCGCGACCGTATGGTCGAGGCGCAGCAGATCCTCAACGCTCACGGTCTGGCGGTACCGCACTGGCCGGTCGAGTGGGGCGGCAAGGACTGGACCCCGGTCCAGCACAACATCTGGCTCGACGAACTGCAGCTTGCGTCGGTTCCCGAACCTTTGGCGTTCAACGCCAACATGGTCGGTCCGGTCATCGCGGCCTTCGGCTCGCAGGAGCAGAAGGAGAAGTTCCTTCCGGCGACTGCGAACCTCGACATCTGGTGGTGCCAGGGATTCTCCGAACCCGAGGCCGGTTCCGATCTCGCTTCGCTCAAGACCCGTGCGGTCCGCGACGGCGACGACTGGGTCATCAATGGTCAGAAGACCTGGACGACGCTGGGACAGTACGCCGACTGGATCTTCTGCCTGGTGCGCACCAATCCCGATGCGCCCAAGCGTCAGGCCGGCATCTCGTTCATCCTTGTCGATCTGAAGACGCCTGGCGTCACGGTCCGCCCGATCAAGCTGATCGACGGCGGCTACGAGGTCAACGAAGTGTTCTTCGAGGACGTCCGCGTTCCGGGAGAGAACCTGGTCGGTGAAGAGAACCAGGGCTGGGGCTACGCCAAGTTCCTGCTCGGCAACGAGCGAACCGGTGTCACCCGCGTCGGGTTCTCGAAGGTTCGTCTGGCCCAGGCCAAGGCCCGCGCTGCCGAGGTCAAGGTCGGCAACGGAACACTGCTCGAAGATCCGCTCTTCGCTGCTCGTCTCGCCGAACTCGAAAACGAATTGCTTGCCCTCGAGCTCACTCAGCTCCGGGTGGTAGCCAGTTCCGCTGACGGCCAGCCGAACCCGGCGTCGTCGCTGCTCAAGCTTCGTGGCTCCGAATTGCAGCAGGCGAGCGTCGAACTGCTGATGGACGTGGCCGGCCCTGATTCACTGCCGTACGACGCGGGCAGCGACATCGCCTCCGCGAGCTGGGCGCAGCACACTGCCCCGACGTACTTGAACTACCGCAAGGTATCCATCTACAGCGGATCGAGCGAAGTGCAGCGCAGCATCATCGCCTCCTCGATCCTCGGATTGTGAGGCGTGGCATGGACTTCGAACTCAACGACGAACAAAAACTTCTCCGCGACACCACCAAGGATCTCCTCGCGCGTAGCTACGACGCCGAGAAGCGCAACGCGATCATCGACTCTGATCCCGGGTGGAGCCCGCAGGTCTGGAAGCAGTTGGCCGAGGTCGGCTTGCTCGGCCTGACATTCTCCGAGGACGACGGCGGCATGGACGCCGGCCCAGTGGAAATCGGCGCGGTCATGACCGAGATCGGTCGACGCTTGGCACCCGAGCCGCTACTCGACGCGGTCGTGACGCCGGGCGGCCTCATCTCCGAAGGTGGCAGTGCAGAGCAGCGTTCGTCGATTCTTCCCGGAGTGGCCGAGGGCACCACGTTCCTCGCGTTCGCCGACCAGGAACCCGGAATCCGTTGGCCGGCAACCGAACGGGCCACCGCGGCGGCCCAGGTCGACGGCGGCTGGACCATCACCGGTATCAAGAATCCCGTCGGCCACGGCGCGACGGCGGACATCTTGGTCGTGAGCGCTGCGCTCCCCGGCGGTGGCGTCGGACTGTTCCTCGTCAAGAGCGATGCCTCCGGTTTGGTACGCAAGTCCTACGCCACTCACGACGGGTTGCGCGGGGCGCAGATCGAGTTCACCGATACGCCGGCCGAAGCACTCGGTGAGGGCGGTGACGCTACTGCTCTGATCCAGGCCGCGCAGATCCGTGAGCAGGCCGCGCTGTGCGCCGAGGCTGTCGGAGCGATGGAAGAGGCGCTACGCCTGACCACCGAATACCTCAAGACGCGTAAGCAATTCGGGGTTCCCCTCGCAAAGTTCCAGACACTGACACACCGCGCCGCCGACCTGTACGTCTCGCTCGAGTTGGGACGCAGCATGAGTCTGTACGCAACGATGTCCCTTGCCGACGGCGTCGTCGATCCAGTGATCGCTTCGCGGGTGAAGTTGCAGATCGGGCGTTCGGCTCGGCTCATCGGCCAGGAGGCGATCCAGATGCATGGTGGTATCGGTATGACCGCAGAGTACCCGGTGGGGCACTACGTGAGCCGACTCGTCGCCATCGAGCACACCCTCGGCAGCACCGAAGATCACCTTCGGGTGTTGGCCGCCGGTGTGGCTGATCACGAGATGGTCAGCGTGGTCTGATCTTTCACGAACGACGAAGGGGCCGCATTCCGTTCCAAGGATGCGGCCCCTTCGTCGTTCAGCGGTGATTGCGCAGGACGTCCAAGCGGAGTCGGCGCTGCTCGATGTTGACGGCGCTGTCGGTGAATGCGTGTTGCCACCCGGGGTCACTCGTTCGGGCCGCCGCGTCCTGCAGAAGCGGTACGGCGTCGAAAGGGAAGCGCGCCTGCACGCTTCGCAGGGTGGAAAAGTGACTGTGACGCGAGTGGATGCCCAAGTCCTCACCCGTCGCAGCATGCTCCATCGCTTCGTTCTCCAAGGCGTTCAACAACTTTTCGGCGACGGCCAGGGGCCATGGGCGGTCGATGCCGTCGAGTAGTGCGCTGCCGTCGACGCCCAGAAGGTACTCGTCCGCGTGGCCGGCAACGATGTACTCGACGCGCTCGCGTGGGTCCGCGATGGCGACGATTCTCCGGTCGGTCGTGCGCCCGTCCCGCTCCAGAAATGCCGACGCCCACGCGGTGTTCTTCTGGAGAACGGTTGCGGCAATCCATGATTCGATCATCACCGCGCGCCATTGCTTCTCGATGGGGATGGTGAGGGCCTCGCGTGGCGAACCGGCCATAGATTCCCACAGCGTCAGCGGAGTGGCGGTCACGACTTGCCGTAACCACCAGCGCCGGATGCCCTTGTTCTTGTAGTGGACGTCTTCGATGCCGTCACGAAATGCGAGGTCGTCGAGCGAGCCGGGCAATCGGACGGCAAGGCGCGGCCGCAAGGGCTTCGTCTCGAGCCGCACCCAGGACCGAGCCCGAGTGACCATTCGAGAGGCAAACGGAGATCGGGGGAGTTGCCGTAGTAGTTGAATTGCACGCTCACGGACCCGCACGGCTGGATCGTCGAGTGCACGCTCGAGGAGCGCGTAGTCGTGTTCACCCAGCCCGACGTCGAGATGGTCGAGGAAGTGCAGCCGGCTTGCCGTGGCCTCGTCGTCCCAAGCGATCTCGAGCTCTTCGCTCGCCAGTTCCGGGTCGACCGTACGTATGTAATCGAACCAGGCCGTACGGTCGTCCGGATCGGGCGAAAGCCACAGCTCGTCCCGGCGTGTTCCGATTCGTCGTAGCTGGGCCCAATCCGGGTTCTGCTCCGCCAGGTACTGCCCGCGTCGACCGGCGAGGCGAAGTAGCGCCTCGCGGTGCTCGGGATACTTCAGCGCGGCTTCCATGAAGAGCGGGACACTGGCCGCGGGCGCGAGGAATCCGCGTTGGTCGGCCATCGCGAACCATTCCGCGAGAGTCCAGGAACGTACTTGCAACAACGACTGAAGTTGTTCGATCGCGAGGTCGGGAAGCAGCGGTTGAACTGCTGGATCAGTCTTCGATGCGCGCGAGTGACCTGCGTGCGCGTCTGATCGCAGGGAGGTCACCCGCCTACGGTATGGCAGGGGTGCGTCGAGCTGGGCCGCAGGGGTCGGGCGCGTGTCGGCAGATTCTGGAACAGTGGGATCCGGCGGCCACAAGGAGGCGTGAGATGACAGACGGAACTGATGACGTCTTTGTCGTGGCGTCGGTGACCGAACGGCGAACGCTCATCTCCACCCGAGTGAGGGAGTGGTGTGCGGCGGGAACCGTCGAGTCGAACCGGCCGGAGTTGTCCGATGATGTCGCGCTGCTGATCGCCGGCGGCTATGTGGACGAGTCGACGCGGTCGATCCTGGCGAACCGGCGCAGTGTCGGACGTTCGTTCCCGGAGATCGGCGGCTTCTCGGAGTTGCGGTATCTCACCGACGAGCTGGCCCGCACCAGGCGTCGACTGCTCGCAACTCGCATCGGCCCTGTTCAGGTTGTCCTCGAACGACGGGTGCAGGCGCTCGAGAAGCGCGTTCAGTCGATGCGATCGGCGATCGTGCATTCCAATCGTCACTTCGCGAGCAGTGTCCGTGCCATCCGCAAGGACCGGCGCGACGGCCTGCATCTCGACGTCGAGCAACGCGAGGCTCTCTTTGCCGGGCTCACCCGTACACCGGTTCCAGCCAAGCTGCCGGTGGGGCTCGGTGTCGTGGCCAGCAGTGGAAACGCAGCACTCGACAAACTCGCCGCCCAGTTCGGGAAGGTCCAGGGAACCGGTGTCATCGCCGATGCCGGAAGGCGCATCGCGGAAGTCCTCGACGGACTGGTCGATTCAGAACCCGAGGGACGCGCCGGTGAGTACGACGCCTTGCTTTACCTCGCCGGGAATCTGTTCGACCGGATCGAAAGCTCCAGCGCGTGGCATTCCGACCACTTCGTCATTCAACGCAACCAACTCGACCTGGCCGACGAGATCACCCAGATCGCGGTCGACACCGTCGCGCTGCGTTCGATTCTTGCGGAGTTGGACGACGCGGCTGCACTGGCACGCGACGAGGGAACCCGAGCCGGAATCGCTTCGCGCAGGGAAGCGCTCGGCGCGGTCTGGGACCAGCTGGTCGAGCGCGTCGCGGCCCTCGCGCGGATCGGTGACCTGGTCGCACGGGCCGAGGATCAGTTGAGTTCGCAGCGCGCGGTTGCGCATGCAGCGAGCCTCGACAGCCGGATCGACGACCTACTCGCGCGCTCTGGTTCACGTGAACTTTCGGCTGCAAACACGCACTACGTCGGGGATCAATTCGACGGTGTGGAAGAGCTGATGTTCGCTCACCGGGCGGCGCTTTACGGGGACATTGCACTGCTGACCTCTGGGAACGAGCGTCGGGCGCCGTAGTCAGGCCGTCGCCGGAGCTGTAAGGTCGGGGGTACTGACCGGCCACACGATCGAAGTAAAGGCCGGGATTTCGCTCAATGCTCGACCCCGATGCCGATCCGGTGATGCGGGCGTACCCGCTCGAGACAGGTCGATCATGGAAGACACCGCAAGCCGCGGCATCAATGCGTTCATTTCCGAAGCTACGCAGCGTGGGGGCAAGGCTGTCCGTCTCACGCACTCACGTCGTAATCCCGTCGAGGTGACGGGCGCTGACGGTGTCAGCCGAATCGTCCGCGTGCGGTCCAAGCTCGACGGTGACTGGCAGGCCAGGCGTCAGGACGAGTCGCTCGAGAGTGACGACACCCGCTCCGAGTTCTGGGTGTTCGTCGACCTGGCAGCAGATCCGCACGAGTTCTACATGTTGCCCTCCAACGAGGTCGCCGACGACATCCGTGCCGAGGTCGACCTGTGGATCATGGACAGCCCCGGACGTAATCGCACCGGCCATCACGCGATTCCGCGTGGGCGCGTCGTGCACGGTCACGATCGTTGGGATGCGCTGGGCTTGGCCGCGGTCAAGGATCCGAGCATTTACGTCGAGACCCCGGTGGCGACCAAGCGTAAGACGTCGCCGGTCGCCGCGAAGAAGCGTCGCGCCAGCGGTGTCGAGGAGATCGAAGTCGTCGACAATCGCCTCGAGATGACAGCCGATTGCCACGGATATCGCTGGGTCGGGCGCTTCGACGAAACCACCGAGGTCGTCGAGATCATGCGCGGACCGATGGAAGGCCGCCGATTCCCTGATCCGACCGCGGCCGCAAATGCCGTCACCGGTCACATCTCAGGCGACACCGAGAGCCATGACGGTTGGTCGTTCTGGACGATCAACAACACGGCCCTCGGCGCTCATCTCAAAACTGCCTGATCTCAGGCTCCGACTGCCGCCGACACCCGTTCGAGAGTGTCCAGTTCGTTCGACGAGAGCACCAGATTCGGGGCGTCCAGTAGCGCCGGGAGCTGCTCGGGCCGGCTGACGCTCGCGATCGGTGCGGTGATGCCCGGTCGAGTCAGCAGCCAGGCCAGCGCGACGGTCGAGATCTCGCTGTCGTGTGCCTGCGCGATTGTCGCCAGTTCCGCGACGACGTCGAGTCCGGCGTCGCTGAAGTATCCGGCGGTCAGTCGTTCGCGGGAGCTGCCTTCGATGTCCGCGCGGGTCTTGTATTTTCCGGTCAGGAAGCCGGAAGCGAGAGCGAAGTACGGGAAGACGCTGATGTTGTTGTCGGTGGCGATCTGGGCAAGTTCGGGTTCGTACGACTTGCGGTGAACCAGGTTGTAGTGCGGTTGCAGCGAGATGGGCGCGGCGTAACCGTTCTCCTCGGTGATCCGCAGCCACTCCCGGACGCGGTCGGGGCTGTAGTTGGAGATTCCGAGATAGCGAACCTTGCCCGCGACGACCAACGCATTGAAGGCTTCGAGAGTTTCCTCGAGCGGAGTCTGCGGGTCGTCGAAATGCGCGTAGTACAGATCGATGCAGTCCGTCTGCAGGCGCTGCAGCGACGCCTCAGCTGCGGCCGCGATGTTGTCGGCCTTCAGGCCCTTGAAATCGGGATGGCTACCCACCTTGGTGGCGACGACGATGTCGTTCTGCAGTCCCCGATCGGTGATCCATTTCCCGATGATCGTTTCGGATTCCCCGCCGGAATTGCCGGGAGCCGACGCCGTGTACGAGTCGGAGGTGTCGATGAAATTTGCACCGGCTTCGGCGAACGAGTCGAGGATCTCGAAGGACGTCTTCTCGTCTGCTGTCCATCCGAAAGGGTTGCCGCCCAAGCTAAGTCGGAAGATGTCGAGGTCCGAATTTCCGATGATCGCCACTGTGTGGAACTCCCGTCGATGAAGGTGGTCGCTGCATCCCGCACCGTACCCTCTCACGGCGCTGGCGATGGCGCGCCCTCGCCAGGTTCGCCGAAAAATGTATCGGATCGTGATTGCCGCCGTCAGCGTTGGGTATGGCCTCAAATACTGAATTCTTCGATGGACTGCTGATAGGAGCGTCCGATGATGATTGTGGACGAAGCCACCCGCGTCGTTCGTGGGGTGGCAGACGCAACGACGACGGTGGCCGGAGCCGTCGGTGGTGGAGTGATCGGTGGAGTGACGGGCGGGATACGCGGATCGGCGGAGGGTGTCCGAGACGGAATTCGTGCGGGTAGTTCCTCGACGCCGACGGCGGTTCTCACGATGGCGGCCGTGGGTGCGGCGGGATTGGTGGAATGGCCGGTGATCTTGGCAGTCGGCGGCACGGCCCTGATACTCCACGAATGGGATCGCAAGAGCGGTCGGACGGATCGCGAGGTCAAGGCGGTTGGCCGCACGAGCAAGCCAGAACAGGTAAAGAAGGAATCGAGCGGAAACTCCCACAAGGCGGCCGGCCGGTCACAGGATCGAACTCACAGTTCTTCGCACACTCGATCCACTCACTGATGTTCTCAGCGATGGCCCGGCGTGCGGTGTCGGTGGCAACTTTGCCTCCGCGTCTGGCGTTGTCGGGACTCGCGTTGGTGGGTGGTTCGACGATTCCGCGAACCGCTGTCAGTGACGTGGCGTTGCGGACCGGCACCCTCGCGTTGGCGGGTGTGGGGATGATTCCTGCAGCAGCGGGATCGATATTCGGTGCCCCGCGAATCCCAGGTTCCGCCTATGTCTCGGCGGCGGTGTCGGCGATCAATTATCAACCCCGGGTGCGTCGGCGAATCGAACAGCGCCTTGGCCGTTCGCTCACCGACTTCGCATTGGAGTCGGCGACGTCGTTCGCGGATGTTCTGACCTATGCGCCTGCGTCATTGGGCGTGGATTTCTGGCTGCGGACGATGCTGCTGCGCGAAACTCTGGCGGCGCGAAGCTCTCGGCGTGTGGGGCCATTCGAACCTGGCGGTCGCGGTTCTTCCGTGAGGCCTGAACCGAGTGGCTCAGGTGAGCGTTACGCAGACAGGATCGCAGGGGTTCAGTTGGTGGCCGGCGCTGCACTGGCTACCGTCTCTGCCGGCGGCGACACCGTCGCGACGAGTATCAAGGTTTCGGCGCCGCGGCCGCTTCGGATGTCGCGCGAATCATTCGCTGCTGGTGTGTCATACGGTCTGTGGCGGACGCACCACACCGCCGTTTCGGACTCTGCGGCTCTACGCATGCTCGATCGTATTGACACCGTCCTCGTCGATCCGAGCGTCCTCTTCGACGACTCGCTCCGGGTTTCCGACATACGAGAGGTGGCCGAGTCGGATCGCGTCGCAGTGTGGGAACAAGCCAGGAAAGCTCTGAACGACGGAACTGTGGGAGTGGGAAGGCACCGCTTCGGCGGCGCCGAAGTGGTCGTGCGACCCGTGCGAAAAGGTCTGGCGGAAACACTGATAGGCGAAATACGTGCGGCCGGGGTCGCAGCCGTCACGATCGACGACGACGGGCTCGGATCACTGCGAAGTGGATTCGACGAGCTCTATCCGGCGCAATCGACTGCCGAAGCCGGCCTGCGCGAGGCTCTCTCGGCGTTGGTGGCCGAGGGTCGGACAGTTGCGATCGTGTCGAGTAGGGCGATATCGGGACAGGCAGTGCTACGCATCGGGATTTCACCACCGAGTGGCGAGCACGTGAGTGCCGACATCCACACCGACTTGGCCGGGGCGTGGCGGGTTGTCCATGCGCTCCCGGCTGCTCGAACAGCGACGAGGCGCGGTGTCGAACTCTCCTCAGGCTCTTCGGCATTGGGTGCCTTGATCATGCTTCCGGGAGTTCGAGGGGCTGGGCCGGGGCCGATCACAGCTGGTTCGGCCGCGGGACTGTGGACCGGATACACCTTGTCCCGATCTGTGATTCAAGCGCCCGTCCCTGTCGGTACTCCGAGCGATACCTGGCATGAGATGGACGGTGATGCTGTCGTTCGCGAACTATCCGAATCCATCCGACATACACCGCACCGTGCGGAAGCTCGTGTGCGAGCGCCCGCACGGTTCAGGTTGATCCGTGACGGATTGTCGGCGTTGCGAACAGAATTGGCGGATCCACTGACGCCTGTGTTGGCGACCGGCTCCGCTGCCAGTGCAGTCCTCGGTTCACCGGTAGACGCCGTCCTGGTCGGCTCGGTCTTGGTCGGCAATGCCGCGATGTCCGCTGTTCAACGGCTTCATTCGGAGCGGGCGGTGCAGCGGCTCTTGCGGACTCAGGAACCGGTAGCTCGGCGAGTAACCAACGACGGCACGGTCGAGACAGCGGCCGACGCGCTCGAACTCGGTGACGTCGTGGCAATCGAGTCCGGGGACATCGTGCCCGCAGATTGTCGCCTGTTGAGCGTCGAATCACTGGAAGTCGACGAGTCGTCGTTGACGGGAGAGTCCCTGCCCGTCGACAAGCAGACCGACCCGACCCCTGGGATGCCACTGGCCGAGCGACGGTGCATGGCCTACGCAGGGACAACAGTGCTTGCCGGATCCGGTCGTGGCGTGGTCACGGCCATCGGAGCCCGAACGGTGACCAGGCGTGCCGATGTCGGTGTGTCCCGATCCGGACCTGCTGTGGGCCTGACCAACAGACTTCGCGAACTCACGAGGGCGACCCTGCCGGCCAGTATCGGCGGTGGGGCGTTGGTGACAGTCGCGGGTCTGCTTCGTGGTACCGGTCTGCGCCGCGCCGTCACCGGAGGTGTGGCCGTGGCTGTGGCTGCCGTGCCGGAGGGGCTGCCTCTGGTTGCCACTCTGGCTCAGCAGGCCGCAGCGCGAAGGCTCACTGCAGCAGGAGTGTTGGTTCGTGCGCCACGATCGATAGAAGCGCTCGGTCGCGTCGACGTGGTCTGCTTCGACAAGACCGGAACCCTCAGCGAGAACAAGCTACGGGTGGCCGCGGTCGAACGCGTCGACGGCTGGGACGAAAGCGAGATTCTGGAAGTTGCGGCGCGCAGTGCCTTGGGAAGTCGCGACGATCGCGTGTTTCATTCGACGGATGCTGCCGTCGTCGATGCAGCCCAGCAAGCTCTGGACGATGCTTCGGTTTTCGGTGACGTCGAGGCGAACAACCTCGTTCCGTTCAGGTCGGGGCGGCCGTACTCGGCAGCTTTGCTCGGCAGGCGGATCGCACTCAAAGGTTCGCCGGAATTCGTGACCGAAGCAGGACGAGATCCGAATGCTGTGTCGGCGAAGCACGTTCAAAGCATGGCCGGACGCGGACTGCGGGTGGTTGCCGTCGCCCAGCGCGAGTTGTCGGAACACGACGCGCGACGCGCAGGCGAAGACTCGCAATTTCTCGAACAGTGTTGCTCCGAGGGGTTGGAAGCGGTCGGCCTTCTCGGACTCTCGGACACGCTCAGACCCGAAGCAACGCAACTTGTTCGAGAACTTCGAGGCGACGGACGGCAAGTGCGCGTGCTGACCGGGGATCATCCGACAACAGCGGCCGCGGTCGCCACCGAACTGGGGTTGGACGTCGCACGCGAGGATGTTGTCACCGGTCCTGACTGGGAGAACTTCTCTCGGGCCGAAAGACGGGATGCGGTCCGCGGCAGCAGCGTCTTTGCGCGCGTGACACCCGAGCAGAAGGTCGAGATCGTGCAAGCGTTGGAGACCGACGGGCGGGTGTGCGCCATGGTCGGTGACGGCGCGAACGATGCTGCGGCGATCCGAGTTTCCAGCGTGGGAATCGGGGTGTCGTCGACCGACAGTGATCCGGCGCGCGGCGCCGCAGACATCGTGCTCCTCGACGGCCGTGTCGGCGGACTGACCGACGCATTGGACGAGGGCAGTCAATTGTGGCGGCGGGTCAGATCAGCGGTAGGGGTTTTGCTCGGAGGCAACGCGGGTGAAGTCGCATTCGCGCTGATCGGTTCTGCGTTGTCCGGCGAATCACCGCTCAACGCAAGGCAGTTGCTACTGGTCAATCTGATGACGGACGCCTTGCCCGCTGCCGCGCTTGCGGTGAGCACCCCGTCCGAGAACGGATCCGAGAAGTCCGAACAGATGGACGCTCATGCGTTGTGGCAGACGATCGCTGTCCGCGGCGGTGCCACGGCAATCGGTGCGCTGGCAGCGTGGCTTCTGGCCCGGGCGAGCGGTAGGAGGCGGCGAGCGTCGACGGTGGCGTTGGTTGCCCTGGTGGGCACCCAACTGGGGCAGACGCTGCTCGAATCACGCAGTCCGCTGGTGGTCGCAACCGTTGCCGGATCCGCTGCGGCGCTGGCGACGCTCGTCAGCACACCCGTGGTGAGCCAATTTCTCGGTTGCACGCCGCTTGGTCCCATCGCCTGGGGCCAAGCGGTGGGCTGCGCGTCGGCGGCGACGCTGCTCGCGGCGCTGGCCCCGCGGGCGTTGGAGCGGATTGCCGCAACTGAGGAGAACGCGAACGGTCAGTCGACGATTCGCAAGATCCCGACGCGAACGAGCACTGCGTACACCTCCCGAACCGGGGGAGTCAGCGCCCGCGACAGCGTGGAAATCAGCGACGTGGAAATCAAAGAAGCGGAAACCGGTGAATCGGACACGCTTGTGAGCGTCGCTGCTGGAAGTGACACGTCGCCGAACTCCCGGGCGACCCGAGATGAATCCTGAGGAATCGTGACATGTCCCAGAACACCGTCGACCACACGAACCCCGTCGATCACCGCGCGGTAGTCGAATCCGTCCGTTCGGCACGGAGCTTCGAGTTGGAGCTACCGATCGTCGGTGCCATCCCTGTTCCGAGACCCGAGCAGATCGCCTACTTTGCGGTGATGGGACTGATGGTCGCCTTCGAGATCATCGAGTGGCCCGTGGCAGTCACCATTGCAGCGGGGCATCTGCTCGCAACAGAGCAGCACAATCACGTCCTCGAAGAGATCGGAGAGGCGCTCGAGGGCGTCTGACGCAGGCGCTGCCTGGACACAAATCGAGCGGCCCCGCATTTCGCGGGACCGCTCGACGTGCGGAGAAACTTACTGCGCGAGTGCGCGCTTCATGCCGCGTTCGACTGCTGCGATGATCTGCGGACGCAGTTCTGCGGCAGGGACGATCTCATCCACCGAGCCGACCTCTCGGGCGCGCTGGATGTTGTGGATCGCTTCGAATTCGGATGCCACTTCGCCGAGCTTGTCGGAGCGGACGGCGATGCGCTGAGCGTTCAGTTCTACGCGCAGATGTGCTTTCTCCGTGTCATCCTTGGCTGCTGCCAAGTCTGCCTCCAGTTGCTGCACCTTCGGGTCGTTGTTGGTGCGGGTGTTCACCTCACGGGTGAAGACCACTGCGGCGGCGGGGGCGCCGCCGAGTACCGACGCGAACGAGCCTTCGACAGCAAGAACTTCCATGTTGTCGTTGAGCGCACCGGAGAACACGACGAACGCGCCGCCGTGGTAGCGGGAGACGACGCAGAACACGATCGGTCCGTCGAAGTTGACGATGGCGCGGCCGATCTCGGCGCCGTACTCGAGCTGGATGTTGCGCAGCGACTCCGGGGAACCGTCGAAGCCGGACAGGTTGGCCAGCACCACGATCGGACGGTTGCCGCTCGCAGCATTGATCGCGCGGGCAGTCTTCTTCGACGAGTTCGGGAACAGCGTTCCCGACGTCCAGGTGTCGGGACCGTCGGCGGGGAAGTGCCCCTTACGTGGGATCGCGCGGGATTCGATGCCCACCACTGTGACCGGATGTCCGGCGAGATGCGCGTCCAGAACGACCGAGGTGTCGGCGCCGGCCATGTCGGCCCAACGCTCGAGAACAGAGTGGTCCTGGTCGACCACCGCACGCATCACGGTGCGAATGTCGAAGGGCTTCTTGCGATCCGGGTTCTTCGCCGAGGAGAAGATGTCGCCGACCGTCTCGAAGTCGCTCGACGGGTGGGTGTGCGGGAAGCTACGCACGTCGCGATCGACGGGGTCCGTCGTCGCTGCGCGGCGCGGGAACCGTTCGCCGGGAGCGAGGTACGAGTGTGCGTAGTGACGGAACAGGATCTCGCACGCCGCAGTGAGGTCAGGGGCCCAGTACTGCGCCTGGCCGTTGGGGCCCATGACGCGGTCGTAACCACCGATACCGAAGTTGTCCTCGGCCGACACACCACCGGAGTAGTCGAGAGACTGCTTGCCGGTCAGCACCATCGCGCTGTCCGGGGTCATCACCAGAATGCCCTTGGTGTGCATCAACATGGTGGCTTCGGCGTTCCAGTAGGGCTGAGCGCCGACGTTGATGCCCGTGACGACGATGTTGATCTCGCCGCCGTTCTGGGTGAAGGTGATGATTCGGCGCAGGCCGCGGGAGACCCAGTCCATGTTCTCGGTGCCGCTCTCCATCGAGATGGTGGCACCGGAGGACAGTGCGAACCACTCGACCGGAGCGTTCAACTTCTCGGCCAGGTCGATGGCAGCGACGACGCGTGAGCATTCGGCCTCGGCGACGGTACCGAGCGCCTTGGTGGGGTCACCGAATAGCGCGACACGGGTCATTCCCTCGGGATAGCGCGGCGTCGGCGTGTTCACGAGGCCGACGACGATGCCGGCCTTGTTGAGACCGTACGGACGCTCGACAGGTGACAGGACGCCCGCTTCGTCGAAGTCGTGCTCGACGAAGGTGCCCTTGGTGCCGGTCAGGAGTGGAATCAGCTCGTACGGGTACACAGTTCCGCGTGCCCGCGAACTCTGGACCTTCTGGGCGTACGCGTCGAGGGGGAGCAGCGGTTCGGTGGGGGGTGTGGTCTTGTTGATGACCACACCGGCACCCGCGCGGTAGGAGAATCGCAGCGCAACTTCCTTGGGCGCGCCGCCCTTTCGGTCCTTCAGCCGAGTGATGAGCGTGATCTCTTCGAGCCCGGCGCCGACGGTCAGTCGGGCTGCGTTCTGAGCGATCACCGAGAAGCGCTCGCTGGGAACGTCGGCGACCGGCCACACGTAGAGCACGACGCGGTTGGCTGCGAGTCGACGCTTGTCGCCGCGCTGGGACTGCGCACGACGGATACCGTCGAGGCAGGCAGCGAGCGTGCGCTCGATGGCCGGGAGTGCAACCATCTGACCTTCGTCGTCGAGTTGCGGTGTCACGTCGCGGATTTCGGCCAGAGCGATCAGGCGCTCGTCCTTCGGATTCTCCTTGGCCGAGAGGTGGAACAGGTAGGTGTTCTCCGGAGCCGGGAGGCGCTTTCCGTTGAAGTTCTTCAGGCGCCACATGTCCAGACGCTGACCCGTGAGCGGATGCATGTCGCGGATGATGTGGTCCTCGACCAGTTCGCCGTCGACGGGGCGGAAGGTGACCCACCGGACCGGATCCCCGTTCGGGTTGCAGATGATCACCGTCGCGCGGCGGGACCGTGTGATCGTCTCGTTGCGCGAGAGTTCGGTGCGCAGCGTCTCGACGAGCGCGTCGCCGTCGGCGGGCTGATCAGGCCAGTCGAGGTAGATGTCGACTACCAGCCCGCGACCGGATGGAGCATCCTGCGCGATCGTGGCGACATCGTCGAGAGCCGTACCGAGAGCATCGAATTCGGCCACCGTCGAGACCAGATGCAGCCCGTCGCCCTTGAGGTCGAAGTTACCGGTTACGAAACGGCGGTCGACGTGCTCGAAAACGCGGACGTCTTCGAACGAGTGAATCTTGTAGTAGCGACGCGTGATGACCTCGAGCAGAGGGCCGCCATCGCGGTTGCCGAGGCCGATCTTTCGACCCAACAGGTCCAGGAGCGGTTCGGGAGTGGCGACGAGATTGGCGATTCGCTCGTCGAAATCTGCAGCGTCCGGCTGCTCTTCGAGGTAGGCGAGGTTGCCGCGTACTCCGTCGTAGACGTCTTCGCGAACCTTGCGGATGCGCGGCTCGTCGAAGAACCGGAAGCGAAGGTTGCGGGCGACGTCGCCGATGACGGGGTAGCGGACCTGCGTCGCGACGATGAGTCGATCGAGAACCTCGTTGAGCTCCTGCGCCGAGCAACCGGGAGCCTTGTCGCCGACGAGCCAGCCTTCGAGAAGTGCTGCAATGACCGGGATCTGGGCTTCCATGCGCTGCAGAGCCAGGAAGAGTCGGTACACCGCTTCCTCGACGGCCTGGCGATCTTCCAGATCGGTGACGTCGTAGTGGCGAAGTGCCCGTTCGAGTCTCGTGCGGAACGACGCCGGCAAACCTTCGCGCTCGGAGTCGAGTGAGTGCAGGAAGGTGTGGAAGTGCTCGCGGGGGCTGTGGACGGACTCGTCCTTCGCGGACTCGCCCGAGGTGGGCTTGTTGCGCGAGAGTTCGCAGATGTCGGCGAAGGTGGTCAGCACAGCCAGTTCTGCCTGGACCAGTTCGCGGTCCTCGGATTCGAGTGCGCTGCGAAGTGCGTCGTATTCGGCCAGAACAGCGTTTGCGTGCTTGCCGCTGACGTCGTAGCCACTGATCATCGCGGTCAGTGCTTCCAGCTGTGCCAATGCATCTGCGCGGGTATCGGACCCGGAAGTTGCTGCGGGAAGATCGAATTGGACTCGCGGAGCCTTCTCCGTGACAGCTTCCTCACTGACCTGGTCGACGCGCAGGAGCGGTGCGCCGGCATCGACCTGGGAGTTGACGGTAGCGAGAACCTCACGCACTTTGCCCGCGTACGGAGCGCGAACCGCGGTCTCCATCTTCATGGATTCGAGCACGACCAGAGTGGATCCGGCTTCGACGTCGTCGCCGACCGCGACCGGTACTGCTACCACTACGGCGGGAGCCGGCGCGCGGACTACGCCGGCGTCGTCCTGGCTGATCTGGTGGCTGATGCCGTCGACCTCGACGAGATAGCGAGCCGGGCTCACGACGGAAACGACGTGGAAGCGGCGATCACCGATCACCAGCCGTGACTCGAAGTCACCGAGACGATCGACGTCGACCTCGATGTCGCCGGCGTCTCCGTCGACGCGGTAGCGGTGCGGGCCGATACGACCGACGGTCAGTTTGTATGCCTGACCTTGGTAGTTGAGCTCGACGGTACGGCCGATCGCGTGATTGGCGCGTGGGCGGCCACCACGTGCCGAGGCGAGGAAGGCCGCACGCTCTAGGGACTCCTCGGCGTCGTAAGCATCGATGGCGGTGGCGATCAGTGCGACGTCCGCGCGGCGAGTGGTGCCGGTGAGGGCGCCCGTGCGGTCGAGCCAGCCGGTATCCGCGGATGCCGAGATGACCTCGTCGCGATCGAGTAGATCGAGGAGGAACGACTTGGTGGTAGTGCCGCCGTCGAGTACGACAGTGGTTTCACGAAGGGCAGTGCGCAGACGCGCAAGTGCCTCGGAGCGGTTGCGGCCCCACGCGATGACCTTCGCGACCATCGAGTCGTAGTCGGGCGGAATGACGTCCCCGGCAGCGATGCCGGTGTCGACCCGGATGCCGGAGCCGAGCGGGAACTTGAGGAGCTGAACGGTGCCGGGTGCCGGCGCGAAATCGTTGTCGGCGTCTTCGGCGTTGAGGCGGGCTTCGACGGCGTGGCCGAATGCGGGCGGGCAGTCACCGACCAATTCGTCACCACTGGCGACCAGGATCTGCAGTTTGACGAGGTCGATTCCGGTGGTGACCTCGGTGATCGGGTGCTCGACCTGCAGGCGGGTGTTGACCTCGAGGAACGTGAAGAGCTTGTTCTCGGGCTGGTAGAGGTATTCGACCGTGCCTGCGCCCTGGTATCCGGCTGCCTTGACCAGTTCGGCGGACACCTTCTTGAGGTGGTCCGACTGTTCTTCGGTCAGGACGGGGGAGGCGGATTCTTCGATGACCTTCTGGTTGCGACGCTGAATCGAGCAGTCGCGAACGCCCGGAGCCCAGACATTGCCGTGGTTGTCGGCGATGACCTGTACCTCGACGTGGCGTGCATCGGTGACAAGGCGTTCGAGGAAGACGACGGGGTCGCCGAAGGACCGCTCTGCTTCGCCCTGCGTGCGCTCGAGTGCAACTTCGAGTTCGTCTTCGGCCCAGACCTTGCGGATACCGCGTCCGCCGCCGCCGCTTCGGGCCTTGATGATCAGGGGATATCCGATGGACTGAGCATGACGACGAGCGTCGGCGCGCGTTTCGACCGGTCCGCCGCTCCACGGGGCGACCGGTACGCCGACCTTCTCGGCCAGGATCTTGGCGGCAACCTTGTCGCCGAGCAGGCGCATCGCGTCGGCGCTCGGGCCGATGAACGTGATGCCCAGTTTCGCGACGATCTCGGCGAAGGCGGGATCCTCGGCCACGAAGCCCCAGCCGACCCAGACTGCGTCGGCCTTGGCTGCGAGCAGTGCTCGCTCGAGTTCGGCGTAGTCGAGGTACGGGCTACCGGTGCCGGTGCTGCGCAGGGTCACGCCCTCATCGGCCTGGCGGACGAACATGGCGCGGCGCTCGGCCTCGGTGTGCAGCGCAATGACGCGAATGCCGTAGTCGTGTTCGGCGTTCAGTTCGCGTACAGCCCTGATCAGCCGGACCGCGGCCTCACCTCGATTGACCACTGCGATTCGTTTGAACATTGTCACTGCCACCGTCCTTGATGAGATTCTTCGTCACGTACGTTGCGATATGAGCCGACCGTGTCCCACGTACCCGGATTCCCCGGTTCGTGAACTACGCCGCGATGCGCTGTGTTTCCCCCGGTTGCGCGTCGGCAAGTGATTGCCCTTCCGGTTCGTCGAGTCCCCTGCGCTGAAGCACTGTGTGCACCGAAGCGCTGTGTGCGCTGAGGCACTGTGTGCCTTGTGCGCCACCCTGCAGGCGTGGACTCAGAACCGCTCCAATCACGAATCAGCAACATATTGTGTCTGCTTCCAGGGAATCCCTGGTTTATCTAAGAATGCAGTATGTCGACGCTCATGTCACCTGGGCGAATTGAAGAATATTAGTCAACGTGAACCACGGTTACACATATGGCGTTAAATCATTGCGGTGCAATCGAATTCGGACTTGTGACACGGATCACGATGGTAATGAAATCGGCAAGAAAGTGAATACTCACTGGTAACAAAATCGCATATTCGGAGAATTCTCTGGGTTGCTCGATTATTACTGATCGGTACTACTGGCGAGTATTTTTTATGTCCGGTCGGACCGTATTCGAGAAATCGCCTTCGATGGTTGCGATGTGCTTTGCGATCGCGTCGAGTCCTGAGGGAGGGAGGTGCAATCCGTTGCCGAGAGCAAGTGAAGTCCGCTTGAAGTGCTCCACGAGTGGTTCGTATTTCGTGACCAGTCTCAGCCTGTCGGTCTCGCTCAGGTACTTCACGCTTCCCGCGTTGTCGACGAAGTCACTGAACTTCACGAGGAACACTGCGGGATCCGCTATCGCGCGGATGACGTGATCCTGATATCCGGCGGTGGTGTTGTCGCATGGGTAGTCGATTGGATTGGTCACTGCCTCAACAAGTTCGGAGATTCTGTGGCCGAAGCGCGAGGCGATGAGTGTTGACGCACGTTCCTGCGCTTCGGATGCGGACATGTCGTCTGCAGTCTGGCCACCGAGGAGCGCGATGACGGCGTGTGGTCGGTCTTCGACCGTGTCGTGAAGCGCGGTTGCGCTCAGGATCTCGACATCGGAGCACCCGTACCGAAGCAGCCGCAATACATTTCGTAGGGGATGAACGATGTAGGGATCCTCGTCGGACTTGATCCCGTTCTTTCTGAACTGATCGAGGTGCGCAAGGGTAGCGACCTCCATGGCGAGCCGTAGGGTTTCACCCGAGATCGCCAGCTCGTCGACGGCGCTCTCGATGGCGAAGACCAGCGTTGCAGCGTCCATCTCCTTCAGGGGCAACTGGTCGAATGCGGACCTGATCGGGTCGGAGTTGCTCATGCCAAATAGCCTTCCGGTTGGTGAGGCGTCGCGACGAATGTCCTGGTGCAGATCTGCAATCGAGCCCTGATTGACGCCGGAAATACAGGTCGAGGTCAGAATCATCTTGATTCTATCCGGCGACTACGACAGCAAGTGTTCCTAGCGTTGTCATCGAGGTGGGCGGGGAGGTTCGTTCGCCTCCATCACAGGCAAATAGGGCAGGAAGAGGTTCGATGACCACGGAGGCGACCCTGGCGTCGTTTGTCGAGACAGTTGACACGGATGTCGACACCCATCCGCTGGACGATCCTGTGCGACAAGGACTTCGCGGACATCATGCGCAATTCGCTCGCTGGGCAGGGAGAGTTGCGCGATACGACCCGACGGTCGCGCCGTTTGTCGGTCATCCGCCCGAGTTGGACGCCGAGGACTGGGAGAACCTACTCACACTCGTAGGTCCTGGCGGCACAGTAGGTTTACGAGGATTTGATCATCGCCCGCCGGAAGGGTGGCGTGTTGTGGATCAGTTCGGCTCGGTGCAGATGGACGGATCCGCACTCGAAGTCTCCGTTGATCCGTCGGTCGAACTTCTCGGAACGGGCGACGTTCCCGAAATTCTGGCATTGATCGAGCGCACCAAGCCAGGACCGTTTCTTCCTCGTACCGTCGAGATGGGCAGTTACTACGGCATTCGCGTCGACGGAAGACTTGTTGCCATGGCGGGGGAGCGGTTGCACCCTCCGGGATGGACGGAAATCAGTGCGGTGTGCACTGACAGCGACTTTCGGGGTCGAGGCCTGGGTACGACGCTGATCCGTGCCGTCGCTGCCGGGATTCGCGATCGCGGCGAGCTGCCATTTCTCCATGCAGTGCAATCGAATACGAATGCGATCAGACTCTACGAATCACTGGGGTTCGTTCTCCGGAAGAGATCCAGGTTGACTGCGGTGCAGGCGCCTGCCTGATCGAATTCTCGCCGACGCCTGTGTTTCGGGCGCTCGGCCACTAGTCTGAACAAATGACAGTCGATCAGGCGTTGGACAGTGATTTCCTCACTCTTGCCGATCCGTACCGCCGCGAGTTGCTGGCGCACTGCTATCGCATGATGGGGTCGATTCACGACGCCGAAGACCAGGTCCAGGAGACGTTCATCCGGGCTTGGCGCGGGTTCGACGGTTACAAGGGCCAGTCATCTCTCAGGACCTGGCTCTACCGCATCGCGACGAATACCTGCCTGACCGCGCTGGAGGGGAGATCGAGGCGTCCCCTCCCGACCGGCCTCGGCGCACCTAGTTCGGACCCGGCCGACGATTTGATCGAGCGCAACGAGATTGCCTGGTTGGAACCGATCGCCGATTCTGCGTTGGGCGACGTCAATGATCCGGCCGTCATGGTCGTCAATCGCGATTCGGTCAGGCTCGCCCTTGTTGCCGCTTTGCAGCACTTGTCCGCGCGCCAACGTGCGGTTCTGGTTCTACGTGACGTTCTGCAGTGGAAGGCGTCGGAAGTTGCGGAGGCGCTGGACACCACAACCACTGCGGTAAACAGCCTGCTGCAGCGGGCTCGCGCGCAGATCAATCACATCGGACCCACCGAGGACGATCTCGTGGAACCGACTACCGAGGCTGCCCGGAAGTTGCTTCGCGACTACGTGCACAGCTTCGAGAGCTACGACGTCGAGGCCATCGTCGAACTGTTCACGCGTGAAGCCATCTGGGAGATGCCTCCGTTCGAGGGTTGGTACCAGGGCCCCGAGGCAATCGGGCAACTCATCGGAACCAAATGCCCGGCCGACGGACCAGGAGCGATGCGCCTACTTCCGACCGCTGCGAACGGACAGCCGGCGTTCGGCCTCTACATGCGCGAGCCCGATGGTGTTCACCGCGCTTTCCAGTTGCACGTTCTCGATGTCACCGAGTCCGGGATCTCGCACGTGACGTGTTTCTTCGATCTGAGTCTGTTCGCACGGTTCGGATTGCCTGCCGAGCTGTAGGGGCCCTGCCGAGTTGTAGGGGCAAGGAGTTGCGCGAGCCCTCCGGTATGGAGGGACCCGCGCGACTGCTCGTTACTGCTGTTGCTGTGCGTTACTGCTGGGGAACAGTCGCAGCCGGGTCCATCCACATGACCTCCCAGACGTGATTGTCGAGGTCGCGGAATGCGCGTCCGTACATGAAGCCGTGATCCTGGGGCTCCATCCACTTGCTGCCGCCGGCAGCAATCGCCGCGTCGACGAAGGTGTCGACTTCCTCCCTGCTGTCGGCCGACACACACAACAGTGCTTCACGAGCTTTCGACGTGTCGCAGATGTCGTCGGCGATGAAGTCCCCGAAACGCGGTTCGTTCAGGAACATGACGGTGGCGGAATCGCTGACGATCATCGAGACAGTGTTCTCGTCACTGAACATGTCGTTGAACTCGAAGCCGAGGCCACTGAAGAATGCACGGGTAGCGACGACGTCCTTGACCGGCATGTTGACGAAGAGAAGACGAGACATTGGGTGCTCCTTGAACTCGGTTGACTGATTACTGAACGCTTCGGTTCCTGTTGGTTCCTGCTCATACAGACCGCAGTGGGCGCAGAAAGTCATCGCGAGAAGCAAAAATTCGAGAAAAGTATCGCCTGTTAACCGGCGCCAGTGCGCTGACCTGGCGATTTGGTGTTGTGTTGATCTTCGCGTAACTTTGTCCAGGTCAGAGCGACACGGACACCGACTCCCACCTGCGAGGGTGAGTGACACGAGGTTGTACGAAGTGCCTGGCGAACACAATCCAGTTTTTCTTCACGGGGTTCCGGTTTGCGCCGGTGGCCAGGTTGGGATAGGCTGGAAAAGTTGCCCCGGAGCGGCGGCCATAGGGTCGTGGTGATGGTGTGTGCGTGTTCTTTGAGAACTCAACAGTGTGTCGATGAATGTCAGTGCCAAAATTTTTTTGGTACTTCACATGTCGGATGATGTTCCGGGCCTTCGGGTTTCGGTTCTGATGTTCGGGGTGTGAGTATTTTTCGTCGGTGATTGTTCAT
>NZ_LVCT01000177.1:0-14752 GCF_001647205.1 Rhodococcus sp. EPR-134 | reverse complement strand
GACCACGTCGTCGTCAACTTCCGCTTGGACAAGGACCAGCCTTTGGGAAACCAGAGCACGGCGACGGTCAGGCTCAAGACGGTCCTCGGCAAGCGCTACCTGGAGATCGTGCCGGCCGGAGTGGTCGACGACTCCGAGGCGCGGGTCATCCCGCTCTCCCGCACAACCGTGCCGTACAGCCTCGACGACGTCAGCAGTGATGCCACCACTGCGGCAACAGGCGTCGACCTACAGGCGATGGAGTCCATGATGAACACCCTTTCGCAGGTGATTCCCACTGATTCCGATCAGGTGGGCCGGGCTCTGGCCGGAATCAGCGGCGCCTCGGCGGCTTTCGCGCAGAACAGTGAACAGATCGACCAGATTCTCATCATGTCTCGTGAGCTGTCGGACATGGCTGCGGCACAAACCGATTCGATCGTCGGTACTGCGGCCAATGCTCAGACGATCGTTCGAACTCTTGCGATGCGCAAGGACGCACTGACTCAGCTGGTCGACAACCTGACAATCATCATCTCGAAGCTCTCCACCACTTTCGTCGATCGTCAGGACGAGTTCGGAGCCATGACCGACAACCTCGTCGCGGTCACCACCACGCTGAAGAACAACGCAGATCAGATCGACCTGCTGTTGACTCGTCTTCCTTCCGCGCTGCGTTCGGTCACCGATTCAACCGGCACCGGCAATTGGACCGACGTCAACGCGCCGGCGGCCGTGATCCCGGACAATCTGCTCTGCGCGCTCGGCATCATGGAGGGCTGCAAGTGAATACACGAAAAGCCGTCACGGCCATGCTGGTAGTGACCTTGGCGATCGCCCTGCCCGGTTGGTACATATTCGGACGAACAGATCAGTCCAAGACCGTCTACGCCGATTTCAGCTACGTCGGCGGAATCTACGAGGGAAGCAAGGTCACCGTCCTCGGAGTCGGCGTCGGGACGGTCACGTCGGTGGAACCTCGCGGAACTTCTGTTCGAGTAGCGATGTCGATGCCCGACTCCGTGGACCTGCCCGCCGACGCCTCGGCCTATGTCCTCAATCCATCGGTGATCAGCGATCGACACATCGAACTCGGCCCGGCGTACACCGGCGGAGAGACACTGAAAGACGGAGACCAGATTCCGATCGAACGTGCCCACTCCCCCATAGATTTCGACGGCTTGATGGGAAGCGTCAGCACTTTGGCCGACGCATTTGCCGGGGATGGGGGCAATCTCGGCGATCTCGTGAGCCGCGGCGCCGCCGGGTGGCAGGGCCAGGGCGATCAATTCAACACCGCAATTCGCAACCTCAGCACGGCAACCGGAGTTGTCGGCGCTCGGTCGGAAGACATCGGTGCCCTTGTCGACAATCTCAACACTTTGATGAATGCTCTGGACGCACGGCAGGTCAGCCTCGACGAACTTGTCGGCGACCTCGGCGTCCTGGGTGATCAATGGGCGAGCCAGAACATGGACATCTCACAGCCTCTGCAGGATCTGCAGGTGGTCTTCGACCAGTTGAACAGTTTCATGACAACTCACGGCGATGATGTCGGTGCCATAGCCGACAACGTGCGAGTTCTCGGTGACACTCTGGCTGCCAAAGAACCCGGCCTCGCCGAGTTCATGGACCTGGTGCCGTTGATGATGCAGAACCTCTCCCAGACAATCGGTCCTGATCAGCGCGGGCGCATTCGGCTCAACGTCTCGACTGCATTGACTCAGTTCGCGGTGGCGAAACCGCTGTGCGACACCTACAAGTTGCCGATCTGCACCGGAGCCGGGTTCACGAATCCGATTTCCTTCCCCCTCAGCACTTCTGATCCGCTCGGCATCGCCTCCGCGATTTCCGGCGGAGCCGTCCCCGGAGGTGGCAATTGACGCGACAATCAGTTCGAATAATCGCCGGTATCGCGATCATCGGTGTGGGTTCTGCGGCCGTGTTCGCCTTCGGCGGCTGTAGCGCAGGCATTCAAGACCTACCCCTCGGTCGTTCGGCCGACGGTGACGCGTACAACGTGGCGCTGCAGCTGGCCGGCGCCGACGGCCTGGTGTTGGGAGCAGACGTCCGCAGCGGCCAGAAAGTCATCGGTCGAGTATCCGCGCTGTCAGCCGATGTCGTCGGAGCCGATGTGACTCTGAGTCTGGACGCCGCGACGCCATTGCCCGACAACGTCGAAGCTTCCGTCGAACTCCCGTCCGCACTTGGCAATCCGTTCATCAGACTCTTGGTGCCGGAAGTTCCGTCCGGCTCCACGCTCAGCGACGGAGACACAATTCCGGAGTCTCGCACCGAGACCGGTCCGCAGGTCGAAAGTGCGCTTGCCACCCTCGGCACGGTTCTGACCGGAAGCGGCATCGACCAACTCGATACCGTGGTGCGCGAGCTGAACACCGCGTTTTCCGGGCGCTCCGGTGAAGTTCGTTCTCTGACCGAGACCCTCACCTCGCTCATGGCAGAGGCAAGCAGTCACCGCAGCGAGTTCGACGAGGCCGTCGACCTCGCTGCCCGGGTCTCCTCCCAACTGGCCGGCCAACGCGTAGTTGTCGACAACTACCTCGATTCCGTTCCACAGGTGGTGTCGATTCTCGTGGGACAGAAGGATCAGATTGCGAGCCTGTTGAACTCGACCGTTCAGCTCGCCACCAACGCAAACACCATTCTCGACTCGTCTCCCAACGGCCTCGACGCGATGCTGCACGATGCGTCGACCGTTGTCGGGACTCTGGATTCGTTCAACTCGGAGATCGGCCAGACGCTGACGAACATGAACGGGTTGCTCGAAAACTTCACCGGTGCAGTGCAGGGTGACTACCTCGTTTTCGACGGCGCCCTGGATATTCCGGGAACGATCGACAAGCTCTGGAGCGGCGGTATGGCCGGTCAATCGATCGCACCAGCGGGAACTCTCACCGATCTACTTCAGGGAGGTCCGCGTTGAGTCGCCTTGCGCTTGTTCAACTTGTCCTGTTCGCTCTGATCGCTGCTGTGGTCATCCCTTTCGGGATCGTCTACGTGGTCGGCCCTCAGGGTTTCGGGGGTCAAATCCGGCTGCACGCCAACATGTCCGACGCCTTCGGACTGACCAAGGGCACGGTCGTCACGTATCGCGGCGTACAGGTGGGGAAAGTGAGTGAAGTCGAACTCGACGCAGGCACCCGCACGGCTCGGGTGGAACTCTCACTCAACGACAACACCGAGATACCTACCGACAGCGTCGCCAAGGTGACGATGGGGACCGCAGCCGGAATTCAGAATGTCGACATCTACCCCAACACAGACCACGGCCCGTATCTTAGGGACGGCGACGAGATCGCCATGCCCGCGGATCAGCAACCGGTCCAGATGAGCCAGTTGATGCTTCAGGCGTCCGGTGTCTTGGAAGGGATTGATCCACAAGCGATCAGCGACATCGGGACCGAGCTGGGGAATTCGTTCAACGGGCTCGGCCCGAGCTTGGCGACGATGATCGACAACGGTGGGACCATGTCGGCGCAGTTGAACGACCAGTCGGCCGAACTCGCTGCGCTGCTGTCGCGAACCTCCACGTTGGTGGACTCCATGGCGACACAATCGGATTCGTTCGTCCGGGGAATGGCAGCTGCCAAGAACTTCACCGAACAACTCGAATCCAATGCGCCGGTGCTGATCTACCTCACCGATCATTCGCCCGCCGCCCTGAACAGCGCTCAACAGTTGTTCGACAAGTACCACAACACTTTCGGAGCGGTCCTGGCCAATCTCGTCACTGTCGCACCGATCATCTCCGACCGCACAGAGGCCCTGGAAACCGGACTTGTCACGATTCCTGAAGGTCTCGCCAAACTGGCATCCATCGTCAAAGGCGATCGCGCCGACTTTGCCTTGGTTGCGACCCAGGGGCCGGTCTGCAACTACGACACCCCTCGGCGTGAGGTCGGCGATCTGTCTCCCACCAGTCCGAGTCTGGCGATGTACTGTCCCCCCGCCGACGACCTCGTCCAACGCGGAGCACAGAATGCTCCGCGTCCGAACGACCTCGGTTTGCAGAACTCGACCGTCCCGGGCACTCCGATCGGACCGCCCGTCGTCGCAGATCCGATTCTCGTCCCGACCGGAGTCGACGCCCTGAACTACTGGAGATTGATGTTGGAAGGACTGGGAAATGGCACACGGTGACAACGCACTACTCGACGAGACAGAAGCCGAGGTGGCCGAACATCCGACTTCTCCGTCGCTACTTCACCGCCTGAAGGAGCCACGCAACGCATTGATCTCACTAATGGCGGTAGCGCTGGTCGCAGCATTGGCGGTGCTCGGATTCCAGATGTACTCGGCGAATCAGGAAGACACGCTGCGGCAGGAGGCTTTGGACACCGCACGGGATTACTCAACCATCATGTCCTCCTTCGATTATCAGAACCTCGATGTCAACAAGGACACCATCGCCTCGATGTCGACCGACGAGTTTGCCGGCACCTACCGAACGATGGTGGATTCCCTGAGGGAAGTCGTTGCCGGGGGCCAAGGCCAGGCGAGCGCGACGGCGACAGACGTCGGCATCGGATCACTGGACGATTCGTCGGCCAAGGTGCTCGTGTTCGTCGACCAACAAGCCAAGAATGTCGCAGCGCCAGAGGGAAACACACAGAAGTACCGCATGGTCGTGTCCCTGGTCCGCTCGGGCGACCGGTGGCTCGTGAGCAACGTCGAGACCAAGTAACTCACCACACGCGGAGGAAGATCCATGCCCACTCACTACCTGGATTCGGAAAAGTCCGAGTCGTCGCTTCGCACCGATCAGACACGCATCACCATCACGGCCGAGCGTAGACGGTGGGCACGTAAGCCCGCACACATCACCGACGCACTCGATTTCTGGTCGTTCGCCGGAGCCGCTGCCAACGTCATCCTGCAACTCGGTTGGCCCGAGGTGGCGTACGGCGTCATGGAGAGCAAGGTCGAATCGGGTGCTCTGACAGCGCATCCGTGGAAGCGTGCACGAACCACGACGCAGTACCTGACGGTCGCGATCCTGGGTGACGAGGAAGAGCGAAAGGCTTACCGCGAGGCCGTGAACTCGGTACACCGACATGTGAAGTCGGATTCAAACAGCCCGGTCAAGTACAACGCCTTCAATCGCGAACTCCAATTATGGGTTGCTGCATGCCTGTTCATCGGTTTCGAAGACAGTCATCAGTTGCTGCACGGCAAGATGTCCGAAGAACAGGCGGAGTCGTTCTACAAGTCCGCGTCAACTTTGGGAACGACGCTGCAGGTCACCGAAGAGATGTGGCCGGCCACACGTGCCGACTTCGAGCGCTACTGGAACCTCGGTTGCGAACGCGTCGTCATCGACGAACGCACCAAGCAGTACCTGATCGACTTGGTCAACCTACAGATGATCGCGTGGCCGATACGCCTGGTGTTCCGAAACTTGTTGCGGTTCCTGACGGTCGGATTCCTTCCACCGATCTACCGCGACCAACTCGATCTCGAGTGGACCGAAGACGACCGCCGCCGGTTCGAACACCTCTTCATTTTCGTGTCGTTCGTCAACAGGTTCATCCCACGCTCCGTTCGTCAGGCCGGCAACACCATTCAGATGCGCGACATTCGCCGCCGGATCAAGGCGAGCAAGAATCTCGTCTGAGCCAGCGGCGCGTTATTGGTTGTCAATTCTGCTGCCCTACAGGTAAATCGGGCCGGTCGGTCGACAACAGATCACGGCTGGACATGGGTTCCAGCACGACTGGAAACCGGGTCGAAAAGCCGACAAACCGGGCTGATCGAGTGTCACATTCGCCGCATATCGACGCCGTCGAGGCACGTTTCAGGTGACTTACATCACATTTTATCTCGTTTATGTAACGCCGGGAGAGGTGGCATATCGCCATGCGACCTGGGAAAACACTCTTTGATGCATTTCTGTTGCACAAACATGTGTCGACACGCCGACCCGTGACCAATCCGTAATCATCTCTTATGGTTGGTGACAGCCCGATCAACCGGGCATTACCGAATCGCCACCGCCCGTCCCACCCCGCGGTTCGGACTCGACAACATTCCTAGTGGTGGGAGCGGAGCTGAGACGGTCACCGTCCTCCGTCGGCGGGACTCGAGAGGATTTACCGAAAATGACCAAGACCACCGTTACCCGTGCACTTGCCTCTGTCGCCGCAGCCGGAGCCCTCGCGGCCGGAGCCCTCGGACTGAGCGCAGGCACCGCATCCGCAGCCACCCACGACTGGTCGGGTGTCGCAGAATGCGAATCTTCGGGCAACTGGGCCGCGAACACCGGAAACGGCTACTACGGCGGACTCCAGTTCAGCCAGAGCACGTGGGAGGCCTACGGCGGAGCGGGCAGCGCCGCCAACGCCAGCCAGGCAGAACAGGTCCGCGTTGCTGAAAACGTCCTTGCCGGTCAGGGCGCCGGCGCGTGGCCGGTGTGCGGACAGTACCTCCGCTGACCCCAGTTCGAGTAGTGCGTCACTGCCCGGTGTTCGTCGAGAATTCGACGAACACCGGGCAGTATTGTATACCGATACCTATTTCCCACCACCACTACTGTTGAAAGATGTTACAGCGGTGCGTGATCCGTCGGGATGCCGCGGAGCGAGCGAGGTATATCGACTCGCCTTCCGATCCCCCATCATCCCTCGAAGAGCCATCCACAATTTTTGGGCCGTCCTTGCCAACCGGTTGTGAGAACTGACCGGCGCAGCCGTAGAAGCGTACGGGATGGGGTCCTTACGCACGTAGTGCTCCATAACCCCAGCGTAGCCGTGTTTCGATGCCGAAATGTTCGTTTTCAATCGCTACCTCGCATCCCTCACGGCGACCGAACAAATCGATCCGGCGCACTCGATGGCCCATCCTTGACCAGGCGTGCAAACCGGTCGGGTAAATCGCGTGGCCCGAACACTTCTCGACCACTGTGTGACAAGAGGCGGTCAACGCTCCACCACTCGGAGTGCTCGACCAGCTCGGCGGCCAGCGCTTCGCGCCCCAACGACCCACAGGGCTCGAATACGGTCGCCACCGGCACGAGGAAGTAGTCGTTGATCGCACCGCCCCAACCCGGCAATATCGCCGGGTCACGGATCTCCTCATGCCACACATGGGTGGCTGCGCCGTAGTCGCGCAAGCCGATCTCCTCGTCCAATTCGCGCGCGAGCGCCTCGGACGGGGTTTCGTCTCCTTCCAAGCTTCCGCCCGGAGGGCACCAGACCGTCAGCCCGCCCCCGGGCGCGATGAATCGGTAAAGCAGAATACGGGACTGGTCGTCAACGACCAACCCCCTGGCCGAATGCCTCAGACGCATGAGTGCCACTGTAAACCCGGCTCGCGCCCTGGAACGGTGGATGTGCAGTGCTCACATCAGTATTCAATCACCGTCACGCTCCACGCTCGTAAGTCGTGAGCCTAGGGCAAATCCCAACTCAACCAGCCCTGGTCGACACTCGGAATCCAACCGCCGCATGGCTGTCCGTGCTCCAACGCAAAAACGACGTCCTCCAATAGCGCGGCGACGGAGGGCCAGGTTGTCCCTTGGTCGGCGCTGTCTCCGAGGAATTCGCGTACACATCCGCTTGCTTGACCGGTCCGCGTATCGACGAACAAGAGATCGCCCCGAATGTTGGCAGCTATGGGAATGTATGCCGCCAAGAAGGTGTCAGCCACCGTTCCCGCTGGCTGATCAGGCAAAGCGATGCCACCGGCGGCTGTTGTCGTCTCTCCCCACTCTGTCGTCATCGATTCCCACACAGACGCGACACGATCCAAAGGCAACGGTTGAAACTCCGGAAATATCAGGGCCGAGTGCCCTCCGTCGGGGTTTCCGTTCTGCAAACCGAACCACGTCCGTAGCTCGGCCGGCCACGTCCTGCCCGTAAATGTTTCCACGGATTTCAGGACGTCCACTGGCGCGGGCGGGTCGATAGCGGCAGCCGTTACCGGGGCTTCCCGCTGACACCAACCGTTGAGTCTGCGCCAGTGCTCTTCAACGCTCATGAATGCACGCTATCCCGGCCTCACGGATCCATGACATCTGACGGCCGCGTTCGATCTCGCAGCGGGATTTCTGTCGATAGATTCGAACCATGACTCTTACCGACGCATGGCTCGCCTTCATGGAGGTACTCCGCGACCGTGCACCGGTCACCGCCGCTGCGGTACGTCCGCCTCGGACTCGGTCCGATCGGGAAACCGCCGAACGCGTCACTAATCCATGGCCGGAGGACCTACGCGAGTTCTTCGCCCTGCATGACGGCCAACCCTTCCGCTCCGACGACAACCAGTTCGTCGGCGAAGCCCTACCAGGAGTGGAACTGCTTTCACTCGACCATGTGGTTTCCACGCACAGACGTTGCCGTGAACAATTGCATCCTATCGACTACCTCGGACCCGACTGGCCCATCACCGTTCGAGCACAACACGCAGGTGAAACTGCAGAGATGTTCCTCCCTACCTACATTCCGTTCGCCGAGGACGGAGCCGGTGATTTTCTCTATGTCGATACCCGAGGTGGCCTACACCACGGCTGCATCCGCTATTTCGCCGCCGAAGCCGCCGACGAAGGCGGCTCCCTTTTCGGCTCTCTGGCCGACTACGTGGATTCGGTTCGTCGAAGTATCGAGTCAGGATCCGAGCACTCGTACTTGATGCCGACAGTCACTGACGGCGTGCTGGTCTGGGACGTCGACTTTTCGGATCAGCCGATCCCACATCCCCAGCCGAGCCCGATACCGCTGCACCTGCCGTTTCCGCTGAAGGACTTTCAGCCTTCGCTGGTCAATTCAGATGACGACCTCATCGACCTCGACGCCGTCCGCAAATCTGTCCTCGACACTGCGCAGTCCCTCCACCCCGGTTCGCATGTGCAGGGCGGCGAGGCGATATTTCCGCAGGTCCCGCGCCAGCGCGGGGTGACCGTGAACTCCTACGTCCAGATAGACGGAGTGCCCAGATTTTACCTGACGATCGTCACGGGAGTCGAGAACAACGTCATCGTCTACGAAATGCCTCCAGGAGGATTCGAATTCATAGTCGACGACTGACTTCTCTTGGTAAGTAAGGAGATTCCATGTCAGCGAGACTTTGCTGAGTTGACCTAAATGATCGGCACTTGTCCCCCGTTGTTGCGCCCATTTGATCCAGGCGCGCCGTTCCGGGTCGTCAGGGGACGCCTAAAGTACGGCGAGCGACGCAGATGTGGTCGGGGTCGGGGTATCGGACAGATCTCTATACACGAAATAGTTCCAGTCGATTCATGCGGTCGCTCAGGTGGCACGATCAATCAATAACAGCACGCTCCGGCAGTCCGGCAACCACAACCGCGAGGTTGTATCCCGACATCCGCAGTTCTCCGTTGTCCCCTGTCCTCGCGTACTCCGCATGCCCGAACGCCCGCTCGTGTTTCACTCCATCCGGGGTGATCCCCTCGGCCGTGGACAACCGATGGAACTCGGTGCGCGTCGGATCGCCACCGAAACGGCCGAACCCCGCGATACTGTCGCCTTCCGCTTTCATGACGTAGACGTGCCGGTCGGCGATACCAAGGTCCGACTCCACCTTGGCTCGCACCCCGGGTGAACCGTAGAACACCACGTCGTCGACCGCTGCGCTTGCCCCGCGTTGCAGCGCAAGAGAAGTCGCGAGGGATCCGTAGGAGTGGCCCAACGCGGTGATATGGACTCCGTCGTTGACCGACGCGGCACGAAGACCGTGAAAGAAGCTACCCAATGCGTCGGCGGCTATGCCGGCCTTGGACGATCGACTGACGTCGAAGCTGGCCCGACCGATGTCGAACTTTCCCGGCCCGATCACCTGTGGCGCGTCGTATCCGATCCAGGCGATGGTGGCCACGCTTTCCTTTCGGCCGGCCAGTTCGAGTTGCCGCATCGCCTCGGCTCGTAATCGCGTTGCCTCGCCGACCATTCCGCGCATCGAGTCCTTGACGTTGGTGTTCAGTCCGGGAATCGTCACGGAGATGTGATCCGCTGTGTCCGGATCACCGATCGCAATTGCAGCGAAGCCGCGTTCGCCCGAGCGCATGTCCATGAGCAGTAACCGTCGATCAGGTTCGGCGCGAAACAACTCGTCGAGCGCGTCCAGATCCTCGAGTTTGCGTTCGGCGTACCACTGGCCCGCCCCGGTGTTACTCAGTCTGCCGCCGAAGAACTCGCGGTGAAGTTCTTGCGAGATTCGGACTGAATCATCTTGCAGCCGTGCTCGTTCCGATTGAATTCGATCGAGGTTGGCCGGGCTGCGAATCGCAGCAGGAATGCCGTCGAGGTTGGCGATCAGGCCTGGTGCATGACGCAACATCTGACGCTGCCGATCAGGGCTGAACGCTCGCCACTCCTCCCCCACACGCACAGCTTTGTCACGGAGGTCGGTGCCGACCTGAGACCGCAGAGACAACGCATGATGAAGATCCGCGCTGACCAGCAGTGCCTCACCGATCAGTTCTCGAACTGCGACCTCGAGCAACTGGGCGTGCACGTGGAGCGGGTGACCGTCGGCGATGGGCGCAACAGCAGAGACGGTCCCATCCTGACGAATATGCAAGTCGTCGGCGACGGCCTCTTTGCGCAGCGTATCCAGCCGTCGACGGATGTCGCGAACGCGGTGAGCGACCAGAACGCCTTCCAACCCAGCAGACAGTTGATCCAAGGCTTCGACGTCCCATACGTCGATATCTGTGAGATCCACTCGGGTCAGGACGAACGAGCAGCGATCCGGGCCTGTACTTCCGGGCGACGCAACGGAGGGACGGTCTGAGGTGGCTGTCTGCGAGGCGGCAACGCACTGAGCAGGCGCGTCGTCGTTTCGGTCACCTCACGCACCGCCTGTTCGAAGGCGTCTCGGTTCGCGTCGGACACCTTGGCTATTCCGCTCACCTTACGTACGTATTGGCGAGAGGCCGCCTCGATCTCCTCCGGCGTAGCAGCGGGCTCGAGTCCACGAAGTTCAGTGATGTTTCGGCACATAATTCGACGATAACCCTGCTCACCGACGCCGTCACGGTTCGATACATCAATGTATCCAAACTGCCACGCAGATCCGGGCATCACGGTAGTTTCAGTGAAATTCCCCCAGTGACTGGAAGTAGCCACTAACTCATGGACTCTGCACTCACCTCCGTCGGCCTACCCGCCGCACTCGCCATCATCATGTTCGGCCTCGGGCTTTCCTTGACGGTCGGAGATTTTGCCCGCGTGGCAAAAGCGCCGAAAGCCGTCTCGATTGCCCTGATCTGTCAGTTGTTGTTGCTCCCGGCCGCGGCCTTCGGTCTGGTCACGTTGTTCGACCTCGACCCGCTGCTCGCCGTCGGCATGATGCTCCTCGCCGCATCACCGGGCGGCACCACGGCAAATCTGTTCAGTCATCTGTTCCGCGGCGATGTCGCTCTCAATGTGACACTCACTGCGGTCAATTCGGTGATAGCGGTGGTCACCCTTCCGCTCATCACCAACTTCGCGTTGGGGTACTTCGAACCCGAGGACGCGGACGGCACCCTCGGACTGCAGTTCACGAAGGTACTTCAGGTCTTTGCCGTCGTACTGATTCCTGTCGCCCTCGGAATGTGGGTTCGATTGCGCTCGAGCGCCTTTGCCGAGCGCATGGACAAGCCCGTCCGCATCGGATCCGCGGTGGTTCTGGCACTGGTGATCGTCGGAACGGTTGTTTCCGAGCGCGAGAACATCGCGGACTATCTCGTCGACATCGGCGTCGTCGCTGCCTTGTTCTGCCTACTGAGCCTCTCGATCGGTTACGTCGTTCCCCGGATATTCGGCATCGAGGATCGTCAGGCCATCGCCAGTTCCATGGAAATCGGCATCCACAACAGCACGTTGGCGATCACCATCGCCGTCAGTCTCCTCGACAACGTGCAATTGGCAGTGCCGGCCGCGGTGTACGGCGTTCTGATGTTCCCGCTCGCTGCAGCCTTCGGCGCCGCCATCACCCGAAAGTCACGGACCATGGCCGAAATCGACTAATATCAGGCGGTTTTCGATATAGGTGATCTGGTATCGCCAACCCTACGATCGATACGGACTCAGACCGAAGGGTATCGAAAAAATGCTGACCAACACACCTACCGTGCCGGACGAACGCGTCTGGCAAGAGCTAGTCGACGCACTTACCCGTCGCCAATTCGGCATCGGAGCCGGGATGGCAGCAGTCGCAACTATTCTGTCGTCCTGCAGTTCCAGCGACGGTTCAGGTACCGATGATGACGCTCAAATGCGCACCGTCACCACGCCGTTGGGGACCTACGACATACCTACCAACCCGAAGCGGGTCTTGGCCGTCGACGCCCGAACCGACCTCGAGCTCGCCATTGCCCTGGAACTACCGGTGTTCGGATACAACATCTCGCCCGTCACCAAGTGGGTTCCCGCCGACGGCTCGGCCGAATACCTCAGCGACAAGCCCAATCTGGAGCAGATCCTCGGACTCGCACCCGATCTCATCATCTGCGTCAACGCCGACAACGAGTACTGGCCCGCTGCAAAGCTCCAAGCCATCGCTCCTGTCCTGACGACCGAATCGAAGCAGACGTGGCGGGAGAACCTGACCCGGCTCTCCGATTGGCTGGGCCGAACACCCACCATGGATCGCCTGATCACCGATTACGACGCGCTGATCACCGACATTCGCACTCGACACGCTTCGGCGATCGCGGGCAAAACCGTCGCAAGCTTGTCCTACAGTCCGGACAAGGCCACGATCTACATCGACAGCCTGCCCGTGTCGGAGGAAACGGGAAAGAAGAATCGTCAACCCACCGACATGACGCTCGCCGATATCGGCGGAAGAACATTGAACACAACCGGTTTCGACAATCAGGGACGACTGAGCATCGAAGAGATGGATCGTCTGCAAGACTGCGACGCGTTCATGGTTTCTGTCACCGACAGCAGTGACACCACCTTCGATCAACTCTCGGACAACAAGTTGTGGCAACGACTTCCGGCTGTGCAGGCCGGGAACGTCGCCGTTCTGCAAGGAAGTACGTACTACGGGTCCATCTACACCAACATGTACGTGGCCAAGGGCTGGGACGATCTCTATTCGACGCTCGACTGATCAGCCTTGTCCGTGGAAATGCCGGCCGCTCCCGCGCGGTCGGCTTTTCACGTTTCGAGGTCGATGCCCAACGCTCCGGAGAGGGTCCGCAGACAGATCACTCTCAACTCTTCCTGCGGTATGGAAGGTTGATCGAGCCAGTCGAGGCAGACAGCTCGGACGAACGCGATCCATCCCCGAACTGCAACGGCAGCGAGCTGTCTTCTTTCGCCCTCGAATCCCAGTGCATCGAGGATTCGAATCTGCTGCTGTTCGAGTTCGCGCTCGACAATCGCCCGGATACCGGCCTCGGCCGACAGCGTCCCGACGTTGATGGCGCGCACTCCCCTGCTGTGCGACTTCACGTACGCGAAGTAGGCGTCCAACCCGGCTGCCACCTGTTCGCGCACCGGTAGCGTCGCATCGGGTGCGGTCACCTCGAGCAGGTGCTGCGATTCGCGCTCGACGATTGCGGCGAAGAAGTCTCGCTTGGTCGGAAAATAGTGGTACATCAACCCGCGCGAGACGCCCGCAATCTCGGCGACCTCTTCGATCCACACATCCTCGTACGAGCGATCGGCAAAAAGTTGCGCGCCGATGTCGAGCAACTGCGTGCGCCGCTGCTCTCGGTCCAGGCGTTTTCGTGGTGCGACCATAGGCAAGTCAGATTACTACTTGACACCGATTCAGTAAGGCGTACTTTGCGTACTAGACATCAATTCAGTAAGCGATCTCACCCCGGGGGACACACAATGAGCGTCGACACCACTCCAGAGGCGACGACCGATGCTCGGATCCCGCATCCGGCGTGGCGCCTGCCGGTCCTCGGGGACGTTCTCGGGATCAATATCCGGACACCGCTGCAGAACTCCGTGAGCATCGGCCGCGAACTCGGCCCGATCTTCGAGAGAAATGTCCTGGGAAATCGCTTCGTCTTCGCCTCGGGCGCGGACATGGTGGCAGAACTGTCCGACGAGTCCCGGTTCGCGAAGCACCTTGCACCTGGAGTCAAAGCACTCCGCGGAATCGGCGGCGACGGCCTGTTCACGGCGTACAACCACGAACCCAACTGGGGCAAGGCGCACAATCTCCTGGCACCGGCGTTCAGCCAGACTGCGATGCGCTCGTACCACCGCACCATGCTCGACGTAGCCGGCGAGTTGGTCGACCATTGGGACAGTCGTGAAAGTGACTCCCCCATCGACGTCTCCGCAGACATGACCAAGCTGACGCTGGAGACCATCGGACGCACTGGATTCAGCTACTCGTTCGACTCCTTCGAACGTGAAGAACAGCATCCGTTCGTCAAGGCAATGGTCGGCGCACTCTCCCATTCGCAGCGCACGACGTTCCTGAAGTCGACCGCCCTCGGGCGAGTGCTCGCACGTCGCGCCGATCAACGTGACGAGGTCCGCAAGGCGTACATGGCCGAGGTTGTGGACGAAGTGATCCGTGCCCGGCGGACAAGTACCGAACCGGGGCCCGAAGATCTTCTCGAACTGATGCTGCGGGCGGCACGCGAGAACGATCCCAACCGTATCGACGAACTGAACATCCGCCATCAGGTCGTGACCTTCCTCGTCGCCGGACACGAAACGACCTCCGGCGCATTGTCGTTCGCGCTGTACTACCTGTCACGAAACCCTGACGTGCTGGCCAAGGCGCAAGCCGAGGTCGACAAGGTATGGGAGGGCGAGGAGCCCGCCTTCGAGAA
>NZ_LVCT01000176.1:0-1780 GCF_001647205.1 Rhodococcus sp. EPR-134 | reverse complement strand
ACGACGCTCGTCGGCAAGTATCCGATGAAGAAGGGCGATTGGATGCTCGTGCTCATCCCGTCACTTCATCGTGATCCGGTGTGGGGCAACGATCCCGAGGCGTTCGATCCGGATCGCTTCCTGCCTGCCAACATCAAAGCCAGGCCAGCGCACGTGTACAAGCCATTCGGAACGGGTGAACGCGCCTGCATCGGAAGACAATTCGCCATTCACGAAGCGGTCCTCGTGTTGGGCACCATCTTGCAGAAATACACGATCGAGGCCGATCCGGACTACGAGTTGAAGGTAGCCGAACGGCTCACCCTGATGCCCGAAGGCTTCAACTTGACGGTCCGCCGACGCTGACCTCGCAAAACTGCGTCGCGCAACTCGGTTGAACAGTCCCGAATGCGGTAATCCCTGAGGTGGCAGCAGCGAGCACCGGCGCACCCTGGGAGTTCACATGACAAAGAGGCCTGCAGTGGGAATCGTCTTACTCTCGGCGGCATTGGCCACGGGAGCTTGCTCGGCAAGCGTCGGGACGCCGCAAGTGGACAAGTCCGAAGTCGCAAGTCAGATCTCCACTCAACTAGCCGAGAAGATCGGCGAGCCACCCGACGACGTGACGTGTCCGGAGAACCTCGACGCCGAAGTCGGCGCATCGATCACGTGCATCCTGACCGAGCAGGGCACCGAATACGACGTCACAGCTACCGTGACCAGCGTTGACGGTGAAAGTGCGAACTTCGACATCAAGGTTGCGGATGTGCCGAACAACTAACTGCTGTGCGCCTTTATTAACCGCCGGCGGTTAATAAAGGCGCACAGCAAGGCGTCAGAGACGCTCGATAATCGTCGCGTTCGCGGTGCCGCCACCTTCACAGATGGTCAGCAGGCCGTAACGACCGCCGGTGCGCTCGAGTTCGTTGAGCAGGGTTGCCATCAGCTTGGTGCCGGTCGCGCCGAGCGGGTGACCGAGTGCGATCGCGCCGCCGTTGACGTTGACCTTGGCCGGATCTGCGCCGATTTCCTTGATCCAGGCCAGGACGACCGGGGCGAAAGCTTCGTTGATCTCGACGATGTCGATGTCGTCGATGCTCAGGCCGGCCTTCGCGAGAGCATGCTTCGTGGCCGGGATCGGCGCACTGAGCATGAAGATCGGGTCGTCGCCGCGTGCGCTGAGGTGATGAATCCGGGCGCGGGGCTTGAGGTTGTACTTCTCCACCGCTTCCGCCGACGCCAGCAGCAGCGCACTCGCACCGTCGGAGATCTGGCTGGCCACTGCCGCGGTCATGCGTCCGTCTTCGACGAGAACCTTGAGCGTCGCCATCTTCTCGAGGCTGGTCTCGCGGGGTCCTTCGTCGACGGTCGCGTCGCCCATGGCGACGATCTCGTTGTCGAAACGACCCGCGGCGATTGCAGCCTTGGCGCGCTCATGGCTCTGCAGGGCCCACTTCTCGAGCTCTTCGCGGCTGATGTCCCACTTCTCGGCGATCATTTCGGCGCCCTTGAACTGCGAGACCTCTTGGTCACCGTAGCGCTCGGTCCAACCGACCGAACCCGAAGTCGGCGTGTCGAATCCGTACTGCTGACCGACGATCATCGCTGCCGAGATCGGAATCTGGCTCATGTTCTGAACGCCGCCGGCAACGATCAGATCCGCGGTGCCCGACAGGATGGCCTGAGCGCCGAAGTGCACTGCCTGCTGGCTCGAACCGCACTGACGGTCGACGGTCACCCCGGGAACGTGCTCCGGGAATCCCGCTGCGAGCCAGGACATACGGGCGATGTTGCCGGCCTG
>NZ_LVCT01000175.1:0-3813 GCF_001647205.1 Rhodococcus sp. EPR-134 | reverse complement strand
CGAGATCGATGGGGTGCACGCCGGACAGCGCGCCGCCCCTCTTGCCGATCGGTGTGCGAATGGCGTCGACGATGTAAACCTCGGACATAGCGTTAGCTCCTAGTTTCGTTGTGCAGCAATAGTTCTTGAAGTTGATTCAGCAATAGCGTCTGAAGTTGTGGCCGGATCGGAGAGCCCGTCGAGCACGATCGCGAGATATTGAGCCGCGACGGCGTGAGCCGAGAGGGATCCACCAGGGCGGTACCAGCGAACCGCGACCCACACGGTGTCGCGCATGAAGCGGAAGACCAATTCGACGTCGATGTCGGAGCGGAAGGTCCCGTCCGCGACGCCGGCTTCGAGGACGCCGACCCACAGGTCCCGGAATTCGGTGTTGCGCTCGGCCAGGTAAGCGAAGCGCTCGTTCCCGACGAGGTGCTTGACCTCGTCCTGGTAGATCGCCACAGCCGAATGTGAGGCGTCGATGGCCTCGTACGACGTCACGACCAGTGCTTCGAGCGTCGCGCGACTGTCCAACCCCGCCGCGACGATCTCGCGGTATTTTCCGAAGAGTTCGTCGAGGAACTGGTGCAGGATCTCGTCGACCATCGACTCCTTGGAATCGAAATGGTGATACAGGCTGCCGGACAGGATCCCGGCGGCGTCGGCGATGTCGCGGACGGTCGTCGCGCGCACTCCGCGATCGGCGAAGAGCCCCGCCGCGATCTCGAGCAGCTCGTCGCGGCGCCCGGACTTGCCGTTTGATTCGTCGGAATTTCGAGGTGGCGTCATGTATTCAATCCTATCCAGGGCCTTCCCCTGTGCGCGGTCAGCGAGTCCAGGGGCTCCTTAACCGCGCACGGGGACGCTAGGCCCTCTGCGAAGAAACGGAGACGATCTCGCCGGTCATGTAGGTGGAGTAATCGCTGGCGAGCATCGCGATGACCGTTGCGATCTCCCAGACCTCCGCGGCGCGGCCGTAGGCCTCACCGGAAGCCAACTGGTCGAGCAGTTCCTCACTGGTGACCTTCGCCAGGAACGCGTGACGCGCAATGGAAGGCGAGACCGCGTTGATACGGACTCCGTACTCCGCTGCTTCGATGGCGCTGCACCGAGTCAGCGCCATGACGCCGGCCTTGGCTGCGGCGTAGTGCGCCTGGGAATGCTGCGCGCGCCAACCGAGAACGGACGCGTTGTTCACCAGAACACCGCCGTGGGGAACGCTCTTGAAGTACCGCAGGGCGGCGCGCGTCGAACGGAAGGTGCTGTTGAGGGTGATGTCGAGAACGCGATCCCACTGATCGTCCGTCATGTCGACGACGGGAGTTTCACCGCCAAGGCCCGCGTTGTTGACGACGATGTCGATACGTCCCAACTTCTCGGCGGCGCCGACGAACAACGCGTCGACCTGCTCGGTGCTCGATACATCGCAGATGATCGATTCGACCTGCTGACCGGGGAATTCGGCCTTCAGCTTCTCCACCGTCTCGCCGAGTCGACGCTCGTGGAAGTCGGAGACGAGAACGTCGCCGCCCTCGAGAAGCACCCTGCGCGCAGTGGAGAAACCGATGCCGGTTCCGGCTGCGGCGGTGATGATCGCCTTCTTGCCCGCGAGCAGTCCGTGGCCCGGGGTTTCCTCCGGCGCAACGGAAAGCGGGGACGCGGCTTTGGTGTCAGACATTAACGGGCCTCTCGGGGAAGACCGAGCACGCGCTCGGAAATGATGTTGCGCTGAATTTCGTTGGAGCCGCCGTAAATCGTGTCGGCGCGGGTGAAGAGGAAGAGGCGTTGCCATTCGTCGAGCTCGAGGTGCTCGGGATCGGTGATGTCCGAGGCATTGCCTTCGGAATCCGCCCACGGTGCAACCAACGACGACGCACCCTGCACGTCCATCGCCAGCTGTCCCAGATCACGATGCCAGTTGGCCCACAACAGTTTTGCGACGGACGCTTCTCCGCCACCGGTTCCGGCGTCGACCGCGTCGAGAGTACGCATCGCGTGGGCGCGCATCACGCGCAGTCCGACCCACGCGCGGGCGATCTTTTCACGAATGTGCGGATCCTGGTCACTGCCATTGGCTTTCGCCAGGTCGACGACGCCTTGGAGCTCGCGGGCAAATCCGATCTGCTGTCCGAGCGTGGATACACCGCGCTCGAAGGTGAGCAGCCCCATCGCGATCTTCCAGCCCTCGCCGGGTTCCCCGACCACCAGATCGGCATCGGTGACGGCGTCGTCGAAGAAGACCTCGTTGAACTCCGATGTGCCGGTGAGCTGCTGAATGGGCCGAACTGTCACACCGGGCTGATCCAACGGGACAAGCAGGAAGCTCAACCCCTGGTGACGCTTGGAGCCCACCTCGGTGCGGCAGACCACGAAGCACCACTGCGCGACGTGAGCCAGTGAGGTCCACACCTTCTGGCCGTTGATGATCCACTTGCCGCCTTCGAGGCGTGCGGTCGTGGAGACGTTCGCGAGGTCGGAACCGGCGCCGGGCTCGGAGTAGCCCTGCGACCACAGTTCACTGACCGTGTTGATGCCAGGAAGGAATCGGCGCTTCTGCTCGTCGGTGCCGTACGCGATCAGCGTCGGGCCGAGCAGCTCTTCACCGATGTGGCTGACGCGAGCGGGCGCACCGGCCTTCGCGTACTCCTGATGGAAGATGACCTGCTGGGAGATGCTTGCTCCCCGCCCGCCGAACTCCTTCGGCCACCCGAGGCACGTCCACCCCGACGCTGCGAGGTGCTTGTCCCACTCGAGTCGTTGCTCGAAGAACTCGTGCTCACTGCCGGGGCCGCCCTTACCCTTGAGCTGGGCGAATTTGCCCGTCAAGTTCTCGGCCAACCACTGCGCGACCGTGGCCGCAAACTCGTCGTCCGTCATCTGCCCGTCCGGGCTCTCGCTCTGGTCCACATATGTAAGATAACCTACCAAGCACTTGCTAGGTAGCGTGTCAGGTAGGAGTCCAGTGACCGAACAACCGAGAACCATCCCATCAGCCCTCATCCGGGCCGCCGAGGAGTTCGGTGAGCGCGCGGCTATCGCCGATGGCGACACCCGACTGACCTTCGCACAGCTACATCAGCGCGTCCGCGATTTCGCCGGCGCACTGATCAACCGTGGGGTGAAGGCAGGCGACCGCGTCGTCATCTGGGCGCCCAACACGTACCACTGGGTGATCGCCCTGCTCGGCGCTCAGTACGCCGGCGCAGCCATCATCCCGATCAACACGCGCTACACCGGCACCGAAGCACTCGACATCATCGAGCGCGTCGACGCAGCTGCCCTGGTGGTCGTCGGCACGTTCCTCAAGGCCGACCGGTACCAGCAGTTGCTCGACGCCAATCCGGACCTGAGGATCCCCACCGTCATCCAGGTACCGATCGACGGGGACGACGACCGTGACGGCGTCATCGAGTTCGAGGACTTCCTCGCGCTCGCCACCGACGCCGCCCGCACCGAAGCCGACGCGCGTGCTGCGAAGGTGCAGCCAGACGACGTCAGCGACATCCTCTTCACCTCCGGCACCACGGGGCGCAGCAAGGGTGCGATCACCGCGCATCGTCAGTCCATCGCTGTCGCCAAGTCGTGGGGTGAATGCGCCGAGGTCACCGCCGACGACAACTTCCTCATCATCAGCCCGTTCTTCCACACCTTCGGGTACAAGGCCGGAATCCTGGTCTGCCTGTTGAACGGTGCGACGATCGTGCCGGTGTCCGTCTTCAACATCGACGACACCCTCGCATTGGTCAGCAGCGAGAAGATCAGCATCCTGCCCGGCGCCCCGACGATCTACCAGACCATCCTCGATCATCCCCGCCGCAGCGAATACGACCT
>NZ_LVCT01000174.1:0-588 GCF_001647205.1 Rhodococcus sp. EPR-134 | reverse complement strand
GGCATACGGTTTGACCGAGGCAGTGGTTGCGACCATGTGCCGCACCGACGACGACCCGGTCACCGTCTCCACCAGTTCCGGCCGCGCGACAGCCGATTTCGAGGTCAAGATCGGCGACCAAGGCGAGATCCTGCTTCGCGGACCGAACGTCATGCTCGGGTACCTCGACGACCCGGAATCCACCGCCAAGGCAATCGACGTCGACGGCTGGCTGCACACCGGAGACGTCGGAACCCTCGACGAGCGCGGATATCTCGACATCACCGACCGTCTGAAAGACATGTACGTCAGCGGCGGATTCAACGTCTACCCCGCCGAGATCGAGGGCATGTTGGCTCGCCTGCCCGGCGTCCACGAGTCTGCTGCCATCGGCATCCCCGATCACCGGATGGGAGAGGTGGGCCGCGTCTACATCGCCCAACTCGACGGTGCCGGCCTCACCGAAGAGTCGGTAATCGCCTTCCTCAAGGAGAAGATCGCAGGCTTCAAGGTGCCCCGCGAGGTGCGCTTCGTAGATCACCTGCCTCGTAACCCTTCGGGCAAGGTCCTCAAAACGGTTCTGCGCGAGGAACAATCATGACCGTTCCC
>NZ_LVCT01000173.1:0-3751 GCF_001647205.1 Rhodococcus sp. EPR-134 | reverse complement strand
CGGTGGTCACGTACGCCCTCGACGCGGCATTCCAGCGCGCCGTCGAAGACGACGAGGTGAAGGTGATCGTCCTGGCAGGCAACGGACCTCACTTCAGCGCCGGTCACGACCTGGGAACTCCGGGACGCGACCATCACGTCGAGTACGAGAACAAGGCCACCATGTGGTGGGATCACGTCGACAAGCCAGGCGGTGACCAGCGTTTCGCCCGCGAGATGGAGGTCTACCTGGGCATGTGCCGCCGTTGGCGGGAGATCCCCAAGCCCACCATCGCGATGGTGCAAGGCGCCTGCATTGCCGGCGGGCTCATGCTCGCCTGGGTCTGCGACATGATCGTCGCGGCCGACGACGCCTTCTTCTCCGATCCCGTTGTCCGCATGGGTATCCCCGGCGTCGAATACTTCGCGCACCCGTGGATGGTCGGTTCACGATTCGCCAAGGAAATGCTCTTCACCGGCGATAGGTTCACCGCGCAACGTGCATACGAAATCGGCATGGTGAACCGCGTCGTCGCCCGCAAGCATCTCGAGAAGGAGACGTTCGAGCTCGCCGGACGTATCGCCGAGATGCCGCGCTTCGGACTGGCTTTGACCAAGAAGGCCGTCAATCAGTGCGAGGATCAGATGGGGATGCGCAACGGCATCGACTCCGTCTTCGGTCTGCATCACTTCGCTCACGCTCACAACGCCGAAGTCGGCAAAGACTCGCTTGGTGGTCTCGACGCCAAAGCTATGGCTGCCAGTGCTCGCGCACCGCAGGAAGGAACAAACTAGTGGATCTCGTATTCGACGACGCCACAACCGCATTCCGTGACGAGGTTCGCTCGTTCCTGGAAGCGAATGTGCCCGCGACTCCCCTGAAGTCGATGGATACCGCCGAAGGCTTCGAAGAGCACCGTCAGTGGGAGCACACTCTCGCCGACGCCGGCTACGCCGTCGTCTCCTGGCCCAAGGAACTCGGTGGACGCGATGCGTCCCTGCTCGAGTGGGTCATCTTCGAGGAGGAGTACTACCGCTCGGGCGCGCCCGGCCGCGTAAGCCAGAACGGCATCTTCTTGTTGGCTCCCACACTGTTCGAGCATGCAAATGCCGAGCAGTTGGCTCGCATCATGCCGCGCATGGCTCGTGCCGACGACATCTGGGCCCAGGCCTGGTCCGAGCCCGAATCCGGTTCCGACCTCGCTAGCCTGCGTTCGAGTGCGAAGAAGGTCGACGGCGGCTGGCTGCTCAACGGTCAGAAGACGTGGAGCTCACGCGCGAGTTACGCCGACTGGGGCTTCGGCTTGTTCCGCTCCGATCCGGATGCGCAGCGCCACAAGGGCATCACGTATTTCATGTTCGACCTCCGGTCGAAGGGTGTCACCGTTCGCCCGATCGATCAGCTCGACGGTGAGCCCGGCTTCGCCGAGATCTTCCTCGAAGACGTCTTCGTTCCGGACGACCCGGCCAACCCAGGTGAGTCGGGTGTGATCGGAAACGTCAACGAAGGTTGGCGGGTCGCGATGAGCACCGCGAGCAACGAGCGTGGTCTCTCGCTGCGCAGCCCCGGCCGCTTTCTCGCCACCGTCGACCGCCTGCTCGAGCTGTACAAGTCCAGCGGACGCACCGACGACAGCGCTCTGCGCAACCAGGTCGCCGACGCCTGGATCGGCGCTCGCGCTTACCAACTCAACACATTCGGCACCGTCACCCGTCTGGCCGACGGTGGACAGCTCGGCGCCGAGTCCTCGATCAACAAGGTCTTCTGGTCCGAGTGGGATATCGCCACCCACGAGACTGCTCTCGAACTTCAGGGCCCTGAAGCCGAGTTGGCCGACAACTGGATGGACGGATACCTGTTCTCCCTGTCCGGCCCGATCTACGCAGGCACCAACGAGATTCAGAAAAACGTCATCGCTGAGCGTCTGCTCGGCCTACCGAAGGCGGACCGATGAGATTCGCGCTCGACTCCTCCCACCAGGACTTCGCTGCAAGCATCGATGCACTGCTGACCAAGTCCGACATGCCCGCCGTCATCCGTTCGTGGAACGACGGTGACACCGAGCCGGGCAAGAAGCTCTGGCAGCGCCTCGCCGAGACCGGCGTCAACGGTCTCGTCATCTCCGAAGAGCACGACGGACTCGGCGCCGACGCCGTCGACCTGGTCGTTGCGCTCGAACAGCTCGGTCGGCACGCAGTACCCGGACCGGTCGTCGAGACCATCGCCGTGGCGCCGACGCTCCTGGCCTCCGTTGCACCGGAACGTCTCTCTGCTCTCGCCGAGGGTTCGCTGGCAACTGTCGCAGCTCCCCCGCGCACACCGTTCGCGCTCGACGCCGATGCGGTGGATCTGGTTCTGCTCGCGCAGGACGGTGCCGTATCACTCGGTGTCCCTGGCGAAGCCAAGGCATCGGTGGATCTCTCCCGCAAGCTCTACGAGGTTTCCGCCGGCGAATCGCTGGGCTCCGCCGACTTCTCGGCCGCCTTCGACATGGGCGCTCTTGCCACTGCCGCGCAGTTGCAGGGCCTGGGCCAGACACTGCTCGAGGTCACCACCGAATACGCGAAGCAACGCAAGCAGTTCGGCAAGGTCATCGGACAGTTCCAGGCCATGAAGCACCACCTGGCCGAGGTTGCCGTCTCCCTCGAGATGGCTCGCCCCCTGCTGCACGGCGCCGCACTGTCGGTTCGCGATCAGTCGGCCGACGCCTCGCGTGACATCTCTGCGGCCAAGGTCGCGTGCGGGGATGCTGCGTACAAGGCCGCTCGCGTCGGACTCCAGGTTCACGGCGCCATCGGCTACACGATGGAACACGATCTCTCCTTGTGGCTCACCAAGGTACGGGCGCTGCTCACCGCGTGGGGCACACCGTCCGAGCATCGCGCACGCGTCGTCGAAGCGCTGGTTGCATCATGAGCATCGACACCGAAGACCAGGCAGCACTGCGCGCATCGGTACGCGATCTCCTGAGCAAGCATTCCGACTCCGCTGCCGTCCGCGCCGCCATCACCACAGAGATCGGCTACGACGCCGCTTTGTGGAGCAAGCTGTGCGAGCAGATCGGCGTCGCCGCGTTGGCGATTCCGGAGGAGTTCGACGGCGTCGGAGCAGGTTTGGGCGAGGTACACGTGGTCCAGGAGGAATTGGGCCGCACGCTGACCCCGTCACCGATGCTGGGTTCGGCGATTCTTGCCGCACAGGCACTGCTGCTTTCCGGTGACAACGACGCATGCTCGCGACTGCTGCCCGGTGTCGCGTCCGGCGAGAGCACGCTCGCTCTGTGCTGGGCAGGTGCCGCGGGTTGGAGCACCTTCGGCGTCGAGGCAACCGAAGACGCGTTGACCGGCACGGCGTCGTACGTCCTCGACGGACACGTCGCAGACACCCTGCTCGTTCTCACGGCCGACGGGTTCTACGAAGTGGATCCAGCGGCCGAAGGCGTCTCCCGCCGACGCGTCCCCACCATGGATCCGACGCGAACGCTGGCGGAGGTCACGTTCTCCGGTGTTCGTGGTCGGCCACTGGAGTGGTCCGAAGATCTGGTCGATCGGATCCGAACCGTCGTTCTGATCGCCTTGTCCGCGGAACAGGTCGGAGCGGCCGCAGCGATCGTCGAGCAGACCGTCGAATACACCAAGTCGCGCAAGCAGTTCGGTCGCGCGATCGGCTCTTTCCAGGCCCTCAAGCACCGGATGGCCGACATGTACACGTTGGTCGAGACGGCGAGGTCGATGACGTACGCCGCCGTGGCGACGCAGTCGGCGGACGACGC
>NZ_LVCT01000172.1:0-12812 GCF_001647205.1 Rhodococcus sp. EPR-134 | reverse complement strand
ACGACGCTCAGCTGTACTTCAAGCGTGCACACGGCAGCGCTCAGCTCTTCGGTCAGCCGAGCACCTACCTGCCGAGCCTCGCGCAGGCAGCGGGCCTCTAGGAGACGTCGGTGCTTGTTCGCTCGGGATTGCGAGCGAACAAGCACCACTGGTGCCCAGTCAGTGGAATGCCCAGCAGATTAATAGCTCTGGATCGCGCAGAATCGGTCACCAGACAGCTGTCCATCCCACAGACCGGAGTTTTCTCGTGAATCGATTCGACGACAAGCGCGTCCTCATCAGCGGCGCAGGATCCGGAATCGGCCAGGCCACCGTTGCCCGCATCCTGGCAGAAGGTGGCACCGTCGTCGCCGCCGACATTTCCGAGACCGGCCTCGAACAGACGTTGAACGCCGCGAAGGACGCAGGCCACTCCGATCGCCTGACCACGGTGAAGGTCGACATCTCCAGCGAAGTGTCTGTTCGCGAACAGGTCGGCGCTGCGATCAAGGCTCTGGGCGGGCTCGACGTGCTGGTCAACGCGGCGGGCATTCTGCGCTCCGCGCACACCCACGAGATGACACTCGATTTCTGGAACACCGTCATCGGGGTCAATCTGACCGGAACTTTCCTCATGACGAGGGAGTCCCTGCCGGCACTGCTCGAAAGCGGGGCAGGCGTCGTGGTCAACTTCAGTTCCACGTCGGCCACCTTCGCCCACCCGTATATGACGGCATATGCAGCGTCGAAGGGCGGAATCCAATCCTTCACGCACGCTCTTGCACTCGAGTACAGCAAGCAGGGCCTTCGCGCCGTGGCCGTCGCACCCGGCAGCATCGCGTCGGGCATGACGTCCGATCCCGGCTTCCCGGCCGACATCGACTTCACGCTGCTCGGCAAGCTGGCCCCGGCAATCGGTGAGGGTTTCGCTCCCCCGTCCGCGGTCGCCGGCGTGATCGCGATGCTCGCTTCCGAGGACGGCTCGTTTGTCACCGGAACGGAAATCCGCATCGACGGCGGCACGCATATGTGACCACTTGCTGTGCGCCTTTATTAACCGCCGGCGGTTAATAAAGGCGCACAGCAGCGAGGCGGCATACTTATCTCGTCGCCCGGAACCGGTCCGGCGGTACGACGTGCGGTGGGGAGCCAGCGGTGAGCGAGTCAACAGGCACTACGAACCTCGAGCCCGTGCTGATCAGTCCCGTCGTCGGCGGAAAGATCCGCACCTGGTCCGAGGACGAGACCCGCTTGTGGAGCGTCGACGATCCCGCGGCGCTCGGCGCACAGTTGGGACGCGGTCTCGTAGCCCGTACGACCCTGCCGGACAACAAGTTCCGAGAGGTTGCGTTTCTGGATACCCAGACCCAGGTCCTCACTGTGCAGCCGCGCTTCGCTTCCCCTGACAGCACTGCACTTGCCGCACCGTTCAAGCTCACCGAGGCGTCGGCCCCGACGTCCGACGCTTGGGAAGATCTCGAATCGGTACTCGCGTCGGTCGCGATCTCCGCTGCTGGACGTGGCGAATTCTGGCTCGCGGAACTCGGCGGGTGGGATTCTCCGCACGAGCCGAACTGCCTCTTCACGACCGTCGACGAATCGGGACTGGCCAACGCGGTCGTGGAGGCCACCCCCGCGCCCGCCGGAACCGGCGTCTGGCCGGAGGTTCCGAGCGGACAAACCGGCGTTTCCGTTTCGGCACCAGCCTCACAGGACACCATCGAGGCTGCCGGAATCTTCGCGGTATCAGCGATCGAGACGTGGGGCGTCACACCGTGGGACATCAACCTCACTTTCGGCAAACTGGTCGATTTCGCCTGATCAGCGGCGCCGACACACGGCGGTGAGTTGTACGTCTCCCCTCAGCCGACGGCTCACGGTTCGTCACAACACGCCCGATGGCGACGACATCGGGCCCCTCGGTGGGCATACTGAGGGAACTGGGGTTACTCCCGGTCACAAATACCCGTGGATCCGCGTCGGGGCGGGTGCGGTCCGACAACACGCGAGCAGCCACAGACACTGGCGGCTCCGAAAGGTTCAATCATGGCAACCGACCAATTGCAGACGGTTGTATTGCCCGGCGACCAGCTCAAATACGTCGACCAAGGCAGTGGCCCCGTTGTGGTGCTCATTCACGGCCTACTGGGCGCGCACTCCAATTGGGAGCCGCAGATCGAGACACTCTCGCGCCACTACCGTGTCATCGCTCCTGACCTCTTCGGACACGGTGCGTCGGACAAGCCTGCCGGCGACTACTCACTCAGCGCTCACGCCGCCACTGTGCGTGACCTCCTCGAGGCCCTCGACATTCCGTCGGCCACCCTCGTCGGCCACTCCCTCGGTGGTGGGATCGCGATGCAGACGCTGTATCTCTTCCCCGAGCGTGTGGAGCGGCTGTGCCTGGTAGCCAGCGGCGGACTCGGCCCCGAGGTGAGCCCACTCCTGCGCGCAGCAACTCTGCCCGGCAGCGAACTGGTACTTCCCGTCCTCGCGTCCCGGACGCTGACCGACGTGACAGACAAAGCGCTCGGACTTTTCAACAAGATCGGCCTGTTCAAGCTCGGTGCCAGCGCGAGTGAGGCCCGTAAGAGCTTTGCTTCGGTATCGGACGCGTCGACACGTCAGGCATTTCTGGCGACCGCGCGATCGGTCATCAACTACAACGGCCAAACCGTCAATGCCACTCCGCATTTCGCCAACTTCAAGAACCTGCAGGCACTACTGGTGTGGGGCGAGGAAGACACCATCATCCCCAACGCCCACACCGAGAATGCTCGCGCCGAACTACCGCTGGGGCGGGTGGAGATATTCAAGCGCGCCGGGCATTTCCCGCACCTTGACTATCCGGATCGCTTCGACCGTGTCTTCTCCGAATTCATGACGGACTGCGGAGTCGGTATCGGCACCGGACCCAAGGCCGTCAGCAGCTGAACTAGCTCCCCGCAACCAGCTCTTCGAGGTAGCTCGCCACCCCGTCCTCGTCGTTCGTGGGCAAAATTCGGTCGGCGAGCTCGATGACCTCGGCTCTGGCGTTGGCGGGCGCCAGAGCCGTTCCGGCCCAGGTCAGCATCGCAACGTCGTTGAAGGCGTCACCGGCCGCGGCAACTTCCGACGCGTCGATGCCGTCGATCGCGCACAACTGCGCGAGAGCGCTGGCCTTCGAGACGCCCGCTGCAGCCATTTCCATGTACGGAGCCCCGGAGTGGGTCAACTCCACACCCTCGATGCCCGCAGCGACCGCAGTTCGGTACAGGTCGGCGCTGGGAACCTCGGCATGCCGGGCCACGATCTTGACCATCGGCTCCACGTCCAGCGGCAGCGTATCGGCGAGCACCATCTCGTGCAGGTGCCGGTGATGGTCCGCGAACTCGCACAGAGCGGCATACTCCGGCTCGGCAAAGAACTGCGTGGGTCCGACGTTCGCGAACACGACGCCAGGAATCAGAGCACGAACCTGCTCCATAGCTGTTGCAGCCAAAGATGTTTCGATCGAAACGGTGTCGACGATCTCCGGAGTCCCGTCCGCCAGGTCGAGAATGACAGCTCCGTTGGCACACACAGCTTTACCGCGAAATCCGCACGAGCTCGCCAACGTGTGTACCGAATGCCTGGCCCGGGCCGTCGCCCACACAACTTCGATCCCCGCGAGCCGCGCGTTCTCCATGGCCTGCGCGGTGCGCGCCGAAATCGTTCGGTCGGAGCGCAGCAGGGTGCCGTCGAGGTCGGTTGCGAACATACGAATACGGGTCACCAGACAATGATGGCAGTCCGTTCGCAGCCCTCACCAACTACGTGACATGGGCCGTTGCTCTGTCAATTACTTGCTTGGGCCTCGAGAAGGTGCCGACGCATCTCACCGAAGACCACACCCAGCCGCTCGACATCTCGCGGGCTCAGCAGGTCGAACATGCTCTCCCGTACAGCGGCCACGTGCGCCGGGCTTGCCGACGCCAATTTCTCGGCACCCGAGTCGGTCAGCTCCGCATTAGCGCCCCTCTTGTCGTCGACACACTCGACCCGGCGCACCCACCCGGCACCGACCAGCCGATTGACGGCCCTGGTCACACCACTTCGGGTCGCCATCACAGCATCGGCGAGCTCACTCATGCGCAGTTGCCGCCCAGGCGCTTCGGATAGAGCAACCAACAGTTCGAAGTCCGTGAACGAAATGTCGGAGTCTCGCACCAACTGCTGATCGAGAACACGCTGGAGCAGTCGGGTCGAGTCCAGGTAAGCCCGCCAGGCCGTTTGCTCCGAGTCGCTCAACCACCGCGTCGATTCCATGACACCAGCATATCCGAAGTAGTTGACAACGAAATCAAATGATCTATTCTCAATGTAGTTGATCAGTCAACTACCTGTTCGAAGAGAAGGTTCAACCGAGAGGCGGGCGCTATGAGCGACAACAACGCAGTGCAGTTCGAGGAACGCCGGGCCGAGATCAGGGATCGACATCTGCTCCCCGCCGACAAACGACCCGCATCGACCGCACGCGGCCTGCACCATACGGCCCTGATCAGCAGCGACGTCGAACGAACCGTGAAGTTCTATCAAGATCTCCTCGGCTTCCCTCTCACCGAGCTGATCGAGAACCGCGACTATCCCGGGTCTTCGCACTTCTTCTTCGACATCGGCAACGGGAACCTCCTGGCCTTCTTCGATTTCCCGGGACTCGACGTGGGCCCGTACCAAGAAGTACTCGGCGGCCTCCACCACATCGCGATCAGCGTCGAACCTGCCAAGTGGGCGAAGCTACGTACCAGACTGACCGAGGCCGGCGTCGAACTGATCGAGCACAGTGAGGTTTCGCTGTACTTCCGCGATCCCGACGGCGCTCGACTCGAACTGATCGCAGACCCACTCGGTGAGATGTACGGCAATCACGTCCTCTGAAAACTTGCTCTCCCCCATACCATTCGGAAGGCACACCATGACCTCCACTCTGTCTCAGCCGAACCTCGATATCCGTCGATCCGGGGATCGCTTCAAGTCCAATGCCGGCTGGCTGGACTCGAAGCACTCGTTCTCGTTCAGCAATCACTACGACCCGAAGAACACTCACCACGGTCTTCTCCTGGTCAACAACGACGACATCGTCACGCCCGGAATGGGATTCGACACCCACCCGCACCAGGACATGGAGATCGTCACCTGGGTACTGAGAGGTTCTCTCGTACATCAGGATTCGATGGGGCATTCGGGCGTCATCTACCCCGGTCTCGCCCAGCGGATGAGCGCTGGAACGGGAATCCTGCATTCGGAGAAGAACGATTCGTGGCGACTCGGTGACGTGGCGGGTGCGCATTCCGACAAGCACAGCGACCCGGTTCACTTCATCCAGATGTGGGTCGTCCCCGACGAGGCCGGAATCACGCCCGGATACGAGCAGTTGGAGATCGACGCCGAATTGCTTGCCGGTGGACTGGTTCCCGTCGCGTCGGGCATGGACGCGTACGCCGATCACTCGGCAATCCGGATCAAGAACAAGTACGCCGCGATGCACGTTGCGCGTCTGCAACCCGGACAGCCCGTGACCCTGCCCGACGCACCGTTCCTGCACGTTTTTGTCGCCGACGGTCAGGCCGCCATGGAAGGCGTCGGAGTGCTCGAACAAGGTGACGCGGTACGCGTGTCCGGCGGCGGAGGTCAGCAGCTCAGCTCCGATACCGGGGCAGAGGTCATCGTCTGGGAAATGCACGCCACCGTTTCGCAGGGATGACATGAAGCCCTTCTCGTACGACGCTTCACCGGCTCGAATTGTCTTCGGCCAAGGGATGATCGATACGATCGCCGAAGAAGTGCGGCGGCTCGGCCGTAGCCGAGTGATGGTGCTGGCAAGTCGTCGACTCGACGCGGTTGCCGCCGCCGTGACCGAATCTCTCGGCGACATGGCGGTGGCCCGCTTCGACGGCGCTGTGATGCATACTCCGATCGAAGTCACGACAGCCGCGCTGAGACTTGCCGAGAACCATCACGTCGACACGGTCGTGGCGATCGGCGGCGGTTCGGCAACCGGGTTGTCCAAGGCATTGGCACTACGAGCGGGGTTCGATCAGATCGTCGTTCCGACAACGTACGGGGATCAGAAGTCACTCCGGTGTTGGGTGAAACAGAGAACGGACGCAAGACAACTCGCTCCTCTCCCCACATCAGACCGGAAACCGTCATCTACGACGTCGACCTCACTCTCGATCTGCCGCTGGATACCACCGTCACCAGTGCCGTCAACGCGATGGCGCATGCGGTTGAAGCGTTGTACTCCACCGAGTCCAACCCGATCACGGACTTGATGGCGATCGAGGCGATCTCCGGGATCGCCCGTGCGCTGCCGAGCATTGTCGATGATCCGAAAAATCTGGAAGGTAGGGCCGAACTACTGCAAGCAGCCTGGTTAGCCGGAACCTGCTTGGGCACGGTCGGTATGGGGCTTCATCACAAGTTGTGCCACACCCTCGGTGGCAGCTTCGGTTTGCCGCATGCTCCCACCCACACCGTTGTCCTCCCCCACGCGATGGCATTCAACGCGCCTGCTGTCCCGGATGTGATGTCGCGAATAGCGACTGCTCTGGGCGCATCCGATGCCGCTACCGGCGTTTTCGACCTCGTCACCGCGTGCGGCGGACCGACCACTCTGCGAGAACTGGGAATGAGTCACGATCAAATCGAAAATGCAGTCGAACTCGCCACCTCCGCCGCGTATCCGAATCCGCGTGAGATCACCCCGCCGGGCCTGAGCGAACTCCTCGAGAACGCCTGGTCCGGGCGTCGACCCGCCATCAGGTGAGAACTAATCAGGCAGTACCGCCTCGAGGCCTGACGTGTTCGAAGATCAGAATCGTCTCGGTCGCAGCAACCGCTGGATGTGCCGAGAGATTGTTGACGACGAAGTCACGCAACTGCGCCGAATCCGTCGTTGCGACGTGCAGCATGTAGTCGTCGACACCGGCAACGAAGTACACGTTGAGCACGGAGTCCAGCTTGGCGAAATCGTCGCCGAGCCGGTTGAGGTGCGACCGTGCGTTGGCCTGCAGTCGAACTGCGATCATCGCCTGCAGATCCATTCCGAGAGCGGCGGGGTCGATGTCCGCGTGAAATCCCCTGATCACGCCGTTGTCCACCAAGGCGCGCACACGGCCGAGGCATGTCGACGGCGCAATTCCCGCGATCGCAGCCAGCGCATTGTTCGGAATCCTCGCGTCTTTCGCCAGCTCTTCGAGCAGAACCCGGTCGATCTCGTCCAACTTCATTGCTGCCCGAACATGCTTCGGCGAGGCGGCCGTCTGAATACCGATTTTTGAACTTTCGCGCACCATGAATACAGCCTAGAGAATTATCTTCACTTCTCTTCACTATCTGGCGACGAAACTTCATGCTTGGCACCTGCCATTCGAAGAAACAACAGACTCAGTTCGGAGCCGTGTCATGAAGGTCGGAATCCCCCGCGAGATCAAAAACCACGAGTACCGCGTGGCCATCAGCCCAGCAGGCGTCCACGAACTGGTCGGCCGAGGACACGAAGTCGTCATCGAAACGGGTGCAGGCGTCGGCTCCTCGTTCAGTGACGAGGATTTCAAGGCCGCGGGCGCGCAGATCCTCGGATCTGCCGATCAGGTCTGGACGGACGCAGATCTACTCCTGAAGGTCAAAGAACCTATTGCAGAAGAGTATTCGCGACTCCGTAAGGATCAGGTTCTCTTCACCTACCTGCACCTGGCGGCGTCGAAGGAATGCACCGACGCGCTCCTGACGTCGAAGACCACCTCCATCGCCTACGAAACAGTTGTCGGTTCCGACGGTTCACTGCCCCTCCTCGCCCCGATGAGTGAAGTAGCCGGACGCCTGGCACCGCAGGCGGGCGCCTATCACTTGATGCGTCACGGCGGCGGACGCGGAGTGCTGATGGGCGGCGTACCCGGAGTGCGCCCCGCCAAGGTCGTGGTGATCGGTGCGGGAGTCTCCGGCAAGAACGCCATCGCCGTGGCCTACGGCATGCAGGCCGACGTCACCGTTCTCGACCTGTCGATCGCGCGCCTGCGGGAAATCGACGAGCTGTACCACGGCCAGGTCAAGACCATCACGTCCAACAGCCTCGAACTCGAACAGGCAGTCCTCGACGCCGACCTGGTCATCGGCGCAGTGCTGGTCCCCGGGGCGAAGGCGCCGACTCTCGTCTCCAACAGCCTGGTGGCGCGTATGAAGCCGGGTTCTGTCCTGGTCGACATCGCCATCGACCAGGGAGGCTGCTTCGAGGATTCACACGCGACCACGCACGCCGATCCGACGTACCAGGTACACGGTTCGGTCTTCTACTGCGTTGCGAACATGCCCGGAGCCGTCCCCCGTACGTCCACCTACGCACTCACCAACGCGACGCTTCCGTACGTCGTCGCCTTGGCAGACAAGGGGTGGAAGGACGCGGTCGCGACAGTTCCCGGCCTGGGGTCAGGTCTGAGCACACACGACGGCCTGCTCCTGTCCGACAGTGTTGCAGCGGCGCATGGGTACTCGGCTACCACTCTCTGACCCAGGCAGCTCTGACCCAGGCAAGGACAGCTCGAGATCGCTAGCCTTGATCCATGAGCATTCCTGACATCACGCTGAATTCCGGAACCGCGATCCCGCAACTCGGCCTCGGAGTCTGGCAGGCCACCAACGACGAAACCGAGCATGCAGTACGGTTCGCACTCGACGAGGCTGGCTACCGGCACATCGACACCGCTGCCGCCTACGGAAACGAAGAGGGCGTCGGACGAGGTATCGCCAACTCGTCCGTCGCGCGAGAGGACATCTTCCTCACCACGAAGCTCTGGAATGCAGATCAGGGCTACGAGCCGGCGTTGAAGGCTTTCGACACCAGCATCGACAAGCTCGGCGTCGACTACGTCGATCTCTACCTCATCCACTGGCCTCTGCAGGACAACGACCGACTCCTCCGCACGTGGGACGCACTAGAAAAGATCGCGGAATCGGGCCGCGCCAAGGCAATCGGGGTGTGCAACTTCGAGCCGCATCATCTGCAGCTTCTCGTCGAACGCGGTGGATTGTTGCCCGCAGTCGATCAGGTGGAACTGCACCCGCACCTCACGCAGCACGCCATTCGCGACAAGGCCGCCGAGCACGGGATCAAGGTCGAATCGTGGAGCCCACTCGGCGGTACCAGTAACGCAGGTTGGGGTAAGGCGTCCAAGCCCAACACCCTGCTCACCGACCCGATCATCACACGAATCGGTGACCGCCACAGCAAGACTGCCGCGCAGGTCCTGATCCGTTGGCACCTTCAGAACGGCCTGATCGTCATCCCGAAATCCGTACACGATGCTCGAATCGCTCAGAACATCGACGTATTCGACTTCGAACTCACCGATCTCGACCTGAGCGAAATCGACACTCTCGACGACGGCACCCGCGTCGGCGCGCATCCCGATGAACTCAACATCGGTGCACCGAACTGATCAAGCCGCTCGTTTGGTGGGGCGAAGCGCATCGAATCCGTTTCGCCTCACCATCGTTCCGAGGGTCTTCCACCACGGCCGAGCCGGATCCGGCTCGCTTCCGTCGCCCATCCGGTGCAGCTGATCGGTATGCCACTGCAGGTCGAGTGCACCGTCGAGCATCGAGATGTCGGCAACCTTCCCCAACAACTTCCGCGCTCCGAACTCAACAGTCGGCACGGTCAATCGTTCCCGATCCGATTCCAGGAGAACGGTTGCCGCGTCGGGGATCGTGATCGTCGGCCGGCCGAGGCCGATCACGTCGCACGCGCCGGAAGCCAGTGCCTCGACCATCGCCGATCGCGAGCGGAAGCCGCCGGTGACCGCCAAGGGAATGTCGCCGGCAATCGCTCGGACTGTCTCGGCGTACTCGAGGAAATATGCCTCTCGATCCCGAGTGCTCTGCTTCTGCGCTTTACCCATCATGGCCGGCGATTCATAACTGCCACCGCTGATCTCGATGAGATCCACCGACTCTTCGGTCAACGCGCGCACTACTTCTCGCGACTCGTCTTCCGAGAATCCACCTCGTTGGAAATCAGCCGAGTTGAGCTTGACCGAGACCGCGAATCCCGGAGCAACGGCAGAGCGTATGCGCCGAACGATCTCGATCAGAAAGCGTCGTCGACGCTCGGGATCTCCACCCCACTCGTCCGTCCGCTGATTGGACAAGGGCGAAAGGAACTGCGCAACAAGATAACCGTGCGCTGCGTGTATCTGCACGCCGCCGAAGCCGGAGGACTCGGCGACGCGAGCGGTTTCCGCGAACTTGTCGATGATCTCGTCGATCTCAGCGGTCGAGAGTTCTCGCGGCGTCGCCATTCCCGGAATCTTCAGCGCGATCGCGCTCGGGGCGACCGGTCTACCTCTGCTGGCAATCGGGTTGGATTGCCGCCCTGGGTGGTTCAGCTGCATCCAGATCTCGGCGCCGCCGTTCTTGGCGGTCTTGGCCCAGGCAGTCAGTGCTTCGGCATCACGATCGTCGTCGACGACGACATTGCCCGGTTCGGCGATCTGCGATCGATCGACCATGACATTGCCGGTGATCAGCAAACCGAACCCGCCACTGCCCCAACGACCGTACAGCGTTTCCAAGCGAGTGGACGGTCCATGAGTGCGGTCACCCAGAGCCTCGCTGAGCGCAGCTTTCATGGTCCGATTCCGCAGGATCTGCCCGCAGGGCAAAGTCAACGATTCTCCGAGTGTGGTCATGGATGCCTCTCGTATGAAGGGAAGAAAGTCAATGGCGTGGCGCAGAACCGAAGTGCCGCTTGGTATCGCGCACGAAGCTCGAGAAGATCAGCGAGTTGACCGGTAGCCCGCCGCGCACCGCGAGCGACAGCTTCGGACGCGGCGAGAATGCAAAATTCCACTGCAGTCTCGAACCCACTGCGAGCTCGTCGACGCGGTAGTCCTCCGCGAAGGATTGGAACAGCGGAACATTGGACTGTTCGACGTAAAACGAGTGCCGACGCGTTTCGTCGTCCCAGGTGATGAACTTTTCGCGCATCTGCATCGCACCGCCGCCCACCTCCGCGATTCGGCGCGTGCCGACGCCGTAGGGGCGCGGCGAGGTGTAGTGCACTTTTGTGAGCAGTCGGCACCACGACAAAGGCTCGTCGGCGGTCAGACCGGCCCAGACGGCGTCAGGTTCGGCGGCGAGATCGATCGAGTACGTGAAGATATGCGGTGCCGTGTCGAAGAAATCGACACCGACCGGTTCGAGGTCGAACCAATGTGTCATCGCCTACTCCTGCCCAATTAGCCGTTACATGAAGTTACGGATACTTGACGACCGAAGTCAACCCCCGAAGGCTCAGCGGGACCAAGCCTCAGAACGAGAGAGCCCCTGCAGTGAAGCGATGACCTGTTCGAGCGGCTCGATACTTCGAGTCGTCTGGCACACCGCCACTGCACCTTCGACCGACGTGATCGTCAGGTTTGCCATCGATTTTGCCTGCACTGCAGGATAACCCGCAGTTTCGAGTTGCGATTCGATCAACTTCTGCCATCCCAGCATGACCTCAGCCGACACTTCCGCGACTTCTGGCTCACTGGCACGCGCCAACCCGCCGGCAATCACCGGGCAGCCGATCGCGAAGTCCGAGCGTGTGAGATTGAGTCGCCAGATGTCTCCGACCGCTTCGATCACGTCGGCCGTGGAACCGGTAGCCGCAGCCGAGCTGATCCGTCTGGTGATGATCGCACCGGCCGCGCGCACGGCTTCGACCATCAACTCGGTCTTACCGCCAGGAAAGTGGTGGTAGATCGACCCACGGGGTGCGCCGCTGTGCTTGATGACGTCGCTGAAGGACGTCGCGTCGACACCGTTGCGGCTGATCAGTTCAACCGCACTGCGAATCATGCGATCACGTGAGCTCAGCTCTGCCATGTCACAGATCCTTCGGCCGTCGGTACACCTGTCGACTCATACGCTACGTTATGTATGACGACCTACATAGTGATGGGATGAAACAATGAGTGACGAGACAACCGCGACCGTCGATCCGGCGCAGATGACAGGCCTCGAACTTCTCCGCTGGATGGGAACGCAGGTCAACGACCGACCCAGCATCGGACGCCTCCTCGGCATGGAGATGCGCGAGGTCAACGAAGGATCCGTGAGCTTCGCCCTGACCCCGCGCGCCGATTTCAGCAACCCGCTCGGCACTGTGCACGGCGGCATCTGCGCAACGCTGCTCGACTCGGTCATGGGCTGCGCGGTACACACGATGCTTCCGGCCGGCGTCGGCTACACGACCCTCGAACTCAAGCTCAACTACATCCGCACGGTGCCTCTCGACGGTGACGAACTGACAGCCCACGGCAGCGTCATTCACGTGGGCGGGCGTACCGCGACGGCAGAGGGCAAGGTCTTGGACAAGAACGGCAAGTTGGTGGCGCACGGAACTACGACGTGCATGATTTTCCGCTGAGCCGACGAAGGATGGCGAGAATGTAGCTGCGCCCGACGTGAGCAGGGTGCGAGTGCCGATGTACGATCGGCTCGTGACCCTGCTCACTGCGCACCTCTGGTGGCCCGACCGCTGACGGTCAGCCGCAACTGCGTGCTGCCCGGACCGATATCGGGTGGTCCAGCAGGCTCCTCTCAGGATCCCCGATCCGGCAAATGCCGTACGCGTCGTCGCTACGACCGCCAAGATCAGGTACCGAATCCACGAAGGAGAGTTAGTTGACCACCACCCCACTCAACCGTTCGCTCGAGCCTTTGGGCGTCTCCATCCCGTCGAAAGTGCCGACGCACTGGTACAACCTGGCGGCTGACCTCCCCGAGCCTGTTCCCCCGCACCTGCATCCGGGCACTCGTGAGCCGCTCGG
>NZ_LVCT01000171.1:0-23847 GCF_001647205.1 Rhodococcus sp. EPR-134 | reverse complement strand
GAGATCTACGGCATGTGGAGGCCCTCTCCCCTGTTCCGCGCGCATCGACTCGAGCGCGCTCTCGGCACACCTGCCCGCATCTACTACAAGTACGAAGGCGTGAGCCCGGTCGGTTCACACAAGCCGAATACTGCTGTCGCGCAGGCTTACTACAACGCAATCGAGGGAACCACCAAGCTCACCACCGAAACCGGTGCGGGACAGTGGGGTGCGTCGCTGTCGTTCGCGGGCGCGCTGCTCGGACTCGACGTCGAGGTATGGCAGGTTCGCTCGTCCTTCGATTCGAAGCCGTACCGACGCATCCAGATGGAGGCGTACGGCGGAATCTGTCACCCGTCGCCTTCGGACCTGACGGAAGCCGGACGCGCACTGTTGAAGTCGCATCCCGACACCACCGGCTCGCTCGGTATGGCCATCAGTGAGGCCGTCGAGGTCGCTGCGCAGGATCCGAACACGCACTACTCACTCGGTAGCGTGCTGAACCACGTCATGCTGCACCAGACCGTGATCGGTCAGGAAGCAATGGTCCAGCTCGAAGAAGCCGGCGACGCCGTCCCCGACACCGTGTTCGGTTGCGCCGGTGGCGGTTCCAACCTCGCCGGACTCACCTTCCCGTTCCTGGGACGAAACCTTCGCGAAGGCACCAAGACTCGTCTGGTCGCCTGCGAGCCGTCGGCATGCCCGTCCCTCACCCAGGGCGAGTACCGCTACGACTTCGGTGATGTCGCCGGCCTGACGCCGCTGCTCAAGATGCACACTCTGGGTAAGGATTTCGTACCGCCGGCCATCCATGCCGGTGGCCTCCGCTACCACGGCATGTCGCCGATGGTCTCGCACGCGGTCAACCTCGGACTCATGGATGCAATTGCCGTCGATCAGGACGACGCACTCCAGGCAGGTCTGATTTTCGCCCGCGCCGAAGGAATCATCCCGGCTCCGGAATCAACCCACGCGGTTGCCGGCGCTATCGCTCACGCCCGTGCCGTCACCGAACCCGAGGTGATCGTGATCGGGCTGTCCGGCAACGGTCAGTTGGATCTTCCGGCGTACTCGCCTTACGTCTGACGCCGTCGGTGTGGTGGTCTCGTGCGTACGAGGCCACCACACTTCGTCACACCGAGCACGTGGGCTCGATCTCGCGATCGACATCGTGCCGGCCGTCCACGAAACGAACCGATCAGTTTGATCGATCGGTTACGGTCTTTCGATGCAGCTTCGGTTGAAGGAACATTGGAAACTGGTCGCACTCGGACTGGCATTGCTCGTGGCGATCGCGTTCATCGTCGTATCGGTAATCTCCGACTCCAGTGATGCGGCATGGCCGAAGTAAAAGACAGGCGGTCCGATCGTCGAGCAAGGCGTTGTCGACGTAGACCTCTCCGATCCTCCGCAACAAGCCTGGGAACTCGATGTCCGAGCGCTCACGGACAACCCCGGGGACGTGCTGCTGTCGATGCCTTCCACGCTCGATAGCTACTACGGCTACGGCAACACGTACCAAGTCAGTGACGTGCTGGTGGCCGCGACTGCTTATCCGCTTCCCAAGACCGACGAGTCTTCGTCGAGTCAGGGAGTCGGTGCCGTCACACTCGTCGGGGTGAATCCCGACGACGGAAGTCCGCTGTGGAAAACGCGAATCGGCGGAGTCATCGGCCAGTGCAGTCAGCAGAACGAATCCACGATCATCGCGTGCTGGGGCGATCGACGGATGATCTTTGTCGATACCGCGACCGGAACTCTGATGTCCGACCTCGGAACCGACTTCGATCTCAATGGCGCCACCATCGCCGGAGACACCGTGTACACGTCCGGCGAAAGGATGGACGGAACGGTTCGAACACGAATTCTTGCCAGCGGCACCACAACCAATTTGACTGCCAACTTCGTGCGTACCTTCGAACCAAGTGAGAAGTTCGGAGCCGTCTACACGGTCCCTCACACCGACACTGTCATTGCGATGGAACAGGGCGACGGCGGGGACCCGCAGTACCGCTATCGAATCTACGATCTGCAGTCCGGCGCCGAACGATTCCGATTCGAGGGCGATTCGCTTGTCCCTACCGGGAACGGATTGTTCCTCACCAGTGTCGGCGGCCGGTCGGGATATGCCGGAACCCAAAACCTCTTGGCTTCCGACGGATCCACGATTCGTGCGATACCGATTCCCTCGTACTCATCGTCGTCCTACCCAAGTAAGCCTTCGACGGCGGTGCCGATGTTTCTCGGCGACGGCGCCTACGATCCGGAGTCGGGTGACGAACTTTGGCGCAGTTCACAAATCGTCAACACCGCGATGGCCGGGACGGGAAGCGCCATCGCCGCGGTGGTAGGAAAAACAATCCTGGTCACGTCTCCCGAGACTCGCACAATCTCGGGTCTCGACGTCGAGAGTGGCCGACAACTGTGGCAAACGCCCTGGCAAGACGCGTACTGGGTTCGAAGCGGTGCGACTGATGGCGATCACTTCGTCTTCAGCGACTACACCGGCATGCATTCGATCAGGGCTCGCGACGGAAAGATGATGTGGTCGGTCCCCCTTCCGCCAGAGGTCGATCCGCGCGGAGTCGTCGTCTCGAATGCCGGCAAAAACGTGTCGTTCTCCTGGCAAAACCACTTCACCGTTTGGCGATAGGCCGGCAACATCACCGGTTCAGTGTCGTACTGACCAGCCGGCTCAGCAACCAGCAAATGGATAGACGTACAGCCTCGATGGCCACAATCCAGTCTGGCGCGTTTGTTCAATTTCGGGGGAACGATCTCGAACAACTGCATGTATCTCCGCGACTCCGACTTCGGAAAGATCAGACCAGACCTGCGGTGAAGGGGTGCATACGAATCGCACCGACTCAGGTATCTGATCCAATCCAACGATAAAGGGAGCCAACGGGAATGGATGCGAAATCCCCAATTTGCAGTCGGCAACAAATAGTCCAGTTCGCGCGCGAACATCTGCGTACCGGGGGACCGAACTCAGACCAAATTCGTCGTCATTTCGGTTTGCAAAAACGCGCGTTCTTCACGCAGCTCGACACCCATCTGGACGATTCTGCACTTTCAATGCCCGAAAAAGTTGCACTCCGCCGCATCTGCCGACAGGAGGATAGAAGGTGCCCGATCAAACGTATGAACGTCTCAGCAGGTCAAGCCAACCCACCCCGGCCGATGTACGACGCGCTTCCTTTCCCACCCCAGAACCATCATGCTTGACGATCGAAAGCCGCCAACTACGTTCAGCCGCTGGATTCTTCCGCAGTCCCCTCTTCTCGGATCGGGATCATCGGAGATCCAACAGCCGCGCGACTTTCAGGCTCAAATGCAAGGCCAACCGGTCGTCGCCGTTTGCCAAGTCTGCTCGTGTTATCTCCTGAATTCGCCGCAAGCGATAGTACAAGCTCCCTCGATGCACACAGAGCGCCTCTGACGTTCGCTTTACGTCACCGGCATTGTCCAAAAAGCTCTCCAGCGTCGCGAGAAGAGCCTCACTTTTCGAGTCCTCATGGCTGAGCAAGGACTGCAAACCTGAGTGAATACTGTTCTCGAGTCGATCCTCCGACAGTTCGGCCAGAAGTCCGTAGACGCCGAGATCCCGATAACGCACAACATTTCCGAGCACCTTGACGACCTGGGCCACATCTGCGGAACGTCTGGACTCTTCGTAGGATTCGCGCACATCCGCAACCGAGGTTCGCGGTTCACCGATACCGACCCAACATTCGATGTTCTGGCGCCCACTTTCAGACAAGACTCGCTCCCGGGCTGCCACGATCAGCGAGTCCAGATGGGTTTGAGTCGAGCGTTCGGCCACCGATACGATCAACAGACTGTGGTCGGGGCGGTCGAGTTGGATTGCACTGTTCCGCGGGAGCCTCCGACGAAGCTGATCGACGCCGACGGCAACACTCAGACGATCTCTTTCGGTCAATGTCGACTGGTCGCCAGGACGGAGCAACACAGTGACCACGACTGCTGGACCCGCAGCCAACAAGCCCTCCTCGGCCAACCTGTTTGCCGCGTCCTCGCGCAGCGACCGCTCGCCCGACAGGACGTCTCGAGTAAGTTCCCGCTCCCGACTTCGGGACAACTCGTCCAGCAACTGTTCGCGGTGGAGGATCATCGCTGCCGCATCAGCCGTGCGCCTCAAGACCTCGGCTTGATCCTCGTCAACTTCGCCCTCCGAAGTCAACAGCCAGACGAAGCCCAGCAGCGCATTGCGGTACCGGATCGGCATCCCGACCCGGCCAAGGGTCAGCCCTAGTTCTTCGTTGACGGGAACAGTGAAGAGATCGAGGGCTTCACGGCCTCCACTCGCGTAGATGAAGTCTACGATCTCGCGTGAAACATTCCGCTGTAGAACGGAATTCATTCTGACTGAATCGACGGCACTGTCATGCGAGTTGTACGCGAGCAGACGAATCTGTACATCATCGATCGCAACGGAACGGTCCAGTCGGCGCCCGGTAGTGTCCACCAAATGCTGTAGTTCTCCGACCATGGTCGAACTGTACGAGCCCCCTCTCCGGTTTGCAACATATGCCCAAATTTCTACGTAGAAAATTGAACACATGACAGTGATGCAACTAACTTTTGCGCCATAGGCTCGCTTCATGCCAAGCACTCGAGACCCGTGACGTCTTCACTCGGTCCACAAACCGGCAGAAGTGGCAGCGACGAGAGCTGTTGCAGCCGTGGGATTTGCATAGTGGGGCGCGAGGCCGGCCGGCACGATCTCCCTCAGACGAGGTCGCCTCCGACCCGAAATCGACAAACGACCTTCGTTCGCCAGTTCAACATCGAATCCCACCGACCTCTTTCAATGTCGAATACCTCGAATGACATCGGTGACCGTGATGTCGCAAAGCCGTTGCCATTCAGCATATCCCGAGAGGAATCATCATGACCGGCACAGCGAATGCTCCTGCAGGGCATCAAACCGAGACTCCACCTGGACGTCGATCGGCGCGCCGTAGGGCCCTGATCGCCGGGGCGACAGGCAACATCGTCGAATGGTTCGATTTCACGATCTACGGTTTCACTGCCGCAGTTCTCGCGACAGTGTTCTTCCCTCCGGAGTTCGGCAGTGGCGCACTGCTTGCCACCTTCGCTCTTTACGGAGTCGCCTTCTTGGCCAGACCTGCCGGCGGCATATTCTTCGGACGGCTTGGTGACCGCCTCGGCCGACGGAGGTCACTGTCCCTGGCAATTACGCTCATGGGCTGCTCGACGGCGGCAATCGGTCTCCTACCGACGTACGCTTCGATCGGTGTTGCTGCACCGCTGTTGCTGCTGCTGTGCCGATTGGTTCAAGGATTCTCGGCCGGGGGCGAATACACCGGAGCTGCCACCTTCGTCGTCGAGCATGCGCCGTCCCACCGCCGAGGCTTGTACGCAGGGATAATCAGCTCTTCGTCATTTGTCGGCAGCATCTTGGCCACGGTCACAGTCTTGTCATTCAGCTCGGTCGGCGCTGAGCACTTCGCCGACGGAGGATGGCGTTGGCCGTTCATCATCGGAGGCGTTGTCGCCATGGTGGGCCTGTTCATGAGGCTTGCCGTCGAGGAGACTCCGGCGTTCAAGGAAATGCAAGAAAACGATTCCCTTCCAACCCGCCCACTCGCAGATCTGTTCCGCAATCACTGGCGGACTCTGCTCACGTCCTTCGTGTACTTCGCCTCGCTCGGTGTCGTTACTCATATGCTGCTCGGCTACATGCCGACATTTCTGGTTCTCTCAGCCGATGTTCCGAGCACGGTGGCACTGCTGATGACAACCGGCGCTTTGGTTCTCGCAGTACCGCTGTTCATCTTCTTCGGCGCCACAGTCGACCGAATCGGCCGGAGGCCACTCGTCAGAATCGGCATGGTGATGTCAGTTTTCGTCTCGGTGCCCAGCTACATGCTCATCGGTACCGGAAACATTTTCGCGATTGCCGTTGCACTGGCTTCTCTGGTCCTCGCGCTTTCCTTACTCGCGTCCGCTTTGCTCGTAATTCTCGAAATGATGCCGACGCATGCGCGATTCACCGGCACGGCAATCCCCTACAACATCGCATATGCACTTTTTGCAGGGACCGCTCCTCTGGTGTGCGCAGCACTGGTCAACGCCACTGGAAGCGATCTGTCGCCTGCCTTCTATGCGACCGCCATCGCTTTGATCGCGCTTCCCATTCTGTGGCGAGGGATTCCGGAAACGAAAAACTGGTCTGCCACGCAGGGCAGCCCGACGAAACATTTCTGACAACGGACGCGCCACGGCTGTGATTTTTTGCGCAGCTGTCGATAGCGTTCCGATGGCCGCCACGAGAGAGTTGAGGACGACGAACACCTCTGGACTTTCAGGTGCCAAATTCATTAAGACAGAGCCGAATCCGAGAAGTCGGGATGAAGCTCTCCAGAGGAAGTCGACGGCGTCGGAATTACCAGAACCCAAGCTTGCCGGATCGAACAGCTGTGCTTTCGATCCGGCGAAGCCATCAGTAGAAAGAGAGGCCGAAAGTGCCTACCGACAAGACCGATGCAGTTGTGGTCGGAGCTGGAGTGATCGGCAGCTCCATCGCCTACGAACTGGCCGCTCGAGGCTACGAAGTCCTGGTCATCGACAAGTCTGGTGGTCCGGGCTACGGCTCGACCAGTGCATCCAGTGCGGTTATCCGGTTCAACTACTCCACATTCGACGGTATGGCTGCGGCTTGGGAGTCGCTGCATTGCTGGCAAAACTGGAACGAGCATCTCAACGCGACAGTCGACGGCGCGCTTGCGAAGTTTCGGCAATGCGGGATGGCACTGCTCGATGTCGACGTCGCGCCCCACGCGCGCACGATCGGATTATTCGAGAAGATAGGAATCGATTACCAGCTTTGGGACGCAACGACACTCGTCGAGAAGATTCCCGGTATCGACGCCGGCAAATACTATCCTCCGAAGCCAGTCGACTCGGAGTCCTTCTTCGCAGATGCCGAAACCACGCTCGGCGCGCTGTACACACCTCAGGCGGGGTTCGTCGACGACCCGCAACTGGCTGCCGCGAATCTTGCTGCGGCAGCACGTTCGCACGGTGCAGTTTTCGCATACAACACGCGTGTAGTGGCAGTCGAGCAGTTGCCTGACGGCATCTGGCAGCTAGGGCTCGACGACGGGGAAAGTGTGAAATCCAAGATTGTCGTCAATGCCGCCGGCCCCTGGTCAGGAGCGTTCAACAAGCTGTCGAACGTCGGGGCCGACTTCAAGGTTTCGGTTCGGCCCTTGCGCCAGGAAGTTCATCACGTCACCGCACCCACTGGCTACAACGACGACGAGATCCTCGGCCCGATGATCGCCGATTTGGATCTCGGAACCTACATGCGAGCCGAACCTGGAAACGGATTCCTTGTCGGCGGAACCGAACCGGATTGCGATCCGCTCGAGTGGATCGACGATCCTGATACCGCCAACCCGAATCGCACTGTTGCCCGGTTCGAAGCGCAGGTTTTCCGCGCCGCCAGGCGTTTCCCCACCCTGGAGGTCCCGTCACAACCGAAAGGTATTGCCGGCGTGTACGACGCAGCATCCGACTGGACCCCGATCTATGACAAGACAGACAGGCAAGGTTTCTACGTCGCCATGGGCACCAGCGGGAACCAATTCAAGAATGCCCCTATCGCTGGGCGCCTCATGTCCAGGATCATCGACCAGGTGGAAGCTGGACACGATCACGACGCTGATCCCCTGACCTATGTCGGGATGCACACCGGGCTCGAAATCGACCTCGGCGCATTCTCCCGCCTTCGGGCACCCAATGCCGAGTCGACCGGGACCGTCATGGGTTAGAAGTGTTGTCCGGCTTGGAGAATCGATAGCCGCGACAACTGAATAGACACGGCTGTGGGTGTCCACCACGTGGTGGACACCCACAGCCGACTTCTCCTTCAACGGCGTCTACGGAAAATCGCCCGTCGAACGTGTCAGCGTGCACATCGTCGCCGGGACGAACAGCTACCGTGCATGGCATTTTTTCAAGTAGCTCAGGAACGATGCCTGCAGCCCGGTTACGTGCGTCTCGTGCAACAACGCGGTCGAAACATCCTGCGACCGTCCCTTGCCATGCAACTGCTCCACGACGGCGAGAACGTTGCGTGACAGTCCGCGATAGATCGGAATGGGTCCAGTCAGTTCGGCTTCGTTCAGCGTGACGTGCAGCTGCGGAACAACTGAGCCCACGCCACGCTCGGGCAGTGCCTCGACCAGCGTGTGGATCTGGCTGTCGGCGTTCACAACTCCGGGACTACCCGCACCGAAGGTCGCGAATGGGGGCGCGTCGCGCAGCCATGCGTAGAGGGCGAAAAGGCCTCCGTACGAGTACCCGAAGAGTCCGTGCCCGGACTCGCTGACACGTAGCTCCGACGAGTACAGGCGAGGGTGGAGTTCGTTGGTCAGGAAGTCGAGGAAGACGTCCCCGTGGGTGTCTGCCAGCTCCTCGAGGTAGGCGTCCACGTACTCCTGGGTCATTGCACCCGAGTCGCGAGCAGCGGCGAGAGTAGCCATCATTTCTTCGCCTACCGGTTCCCCAGGCGGCACGAGATCGCGGTTGCGGAGCCGTGCCCAGTTGGCAGCTTCCTCACCGGCATATCCGACGCTGACCTGGATGTACGGGGCGACCGTCAGGTACGGGTCTGCCTGCGTGACGATGAGCGGGGCGGTAAGACCTACAGCCCAGTTGCCGTCCATCACGTAGATCAGCGGTAAGGGATCCATGGAGTCCGCGTAGCCGGGGGGTGTGGTCACCCAGACGCCGTAGCTGTGTCCCGACTTCGCCGTGATTTCGAAGTACTCCGTGTCTGCAAAGCATCCGTGCAGCATTGCGCTCATCGAACGTCTCCCTTGACGATATTTCCGGACTTCACGACGAGAACAGCCATGTCCGGATCGGCGAAGACCTTTGCGTCTCGGAGTGGGTCTTGCTGCCAGGCAACCATGTCCGCCTGCATACCGACGCGGATCGTCCCGACGCTTTCCCCGATACCGAGAATGTCGGCATTGACGCTGGTGGCCGAAACAAGTGCATGCATCGGCGACTCCAACTCCGCGCGCAAGTGCAACTCCTCACCTCGGCGCTTTTGGTGCGGCCCGATGAGGTCCGAGCCCAGGCCGATCCTCAGGCCTGCTGCGCGAGAGGCCTCGAGCGCTCTGGCCATGCGTTGACGCACTCCGGCTGCACGCTCTCGTATTGCCGGGTCCAGGTCCATGCTTTCGGTGTCCGCCAACTGCTCGACCACGGCGAAGGTGGGGACAAGTGCCACGTCATGTTCCCGCATCAGCTGGGCCGTCTCCGCATCGATGTCGGTGCCGTGTTCCACGCACCGGACGCCGGCCCGCACCGCGTTGCGAATGCCCGCATTGTTGTGGGCGTGGACCGTGACGTAGGTGCCGCGCGACGCTGCTTCTTCCACTGCCACGGAGATTTCCTCGACGGTGAACTGTGTGTCGGTGAGGCTGTCATGGCCTCCGACGACACCGCCGGTGACGCACAGTTTCAGAAATGTTGCGCCTCGGCGGAACGATTCGCGCACGTTGCGTCGTAGCTCGTCGGCATTGCCCGACATCAAGGACAAGGCGCAGAGCCCTGGAATGTGGTGCATGTTCCACAGCTCGGTCGGCTCCCATGCGGCCCCGTAGTAGCCGTGTCCACCGGTCTGGCACTGCACAGGACCACACGAGAGGACACGCGGACCACGCACCTTGCCGCTCGCAATAACGTCGACGACTCCGCCGTCGATGCCACCGACGTCTCGCACCGTGGTGAAGCCCGCGTCGAGGGCATCGCCCGCGGTGGCGAAGATGCCCGCAGCCAGTTCGGCTGCCGAGAGCTCAAACCCGAATTGCCTTCGGATCGGACTCGAAATACCCAGGTGGACATGAGCATCGATCAGCCCCGGAGTCAGAAGCATGCCGTCCAAGTCAACTGTCGTCGAACCCGACGGCGCCTGTCCGATCGCGGTGACAATGCCGCCACTCACGCACACGTCGACTTCGACCGGGTCGGTGCCCGATCCATCCGCGACCATGCCGCCGGCAAACCATACGTCAGTCAAAGGGACCTCCGAGCATTGGAAACCACTCTCCTAAACACTGGTGAATTCGATATGCGGTACCGTACTCAACAGTGGTGAACCCGTCAATGGAGGTAGCGTGAGATCGCCGGTTGGGGAGGGTCGAGAGCGACTGTTACAGGCACTGTTCGACGAGTTCGGTGAAACCGGCCCAAGCCCGAAGCTGTCGATGCGACAAGTAGCGGAGCGACTCGGAGTGCACCACACGCTGCTGACCTATCACTTCGGATCACGACCGGGTCTCCTCAGCGCCGTACTGTCGGAAGCTCGCCGCCGTGACAACCTCGTCATCGCCGCGATGGGCAAAGATCTCGGGTTCGCAGCCCTGTGCACGGCGATCTGGAGCTTCTACTCGAACGCCGAGCACGAAGATCGAAGCCGCACCTTTTTTCACCTGGCCGGACTTGCGGTGTACGAGCACAAAGCATTTCAAGATTTCGCCGCCGACCTCGACGATTTGGCGCACCTCCTCGAAGCGGCGGCCCTTCGCGAAGGATTCACAGTGGTGGATGCAAAGCAGCAGAGCATCATCGCAACCGCATGTCTGCGAGGACTGTTGCTGCAGAGGTTGCTCACCCCCGACGCCGAGGTCGACGCGGCAGCCGAGCGCTTCATCACCTCGTTGACAGCGTCCACCACGTAAACCCCTCATACACAACCGATCACCCCCGTTCGAGATCACCGGCGCGGGGGCGTTTTCCCTGGGCTCGGGCATATTTCGGCGTGAGACGGTTCCCTGAGCCCCGGTTGAATGATGGTCGATCACCCTTTCGACATCTGTACGAGCGAAACGCCGAAAGATGCGACAAGTGAATGTATCCCGGCTCAGCAGACACACGACATCATCGACAAGTCCGATGATTCACACGAGTTTCGAAAGTCAGGATCGAATTGTGACCGTTACCTTCCGCGCCGCAGAGTTGAACAGCGCAAGTGGGATCTTCCAACAAGCACTGCTGGGCCAACCCAGTGCAGAGCCACTCGGCGGAGACATCATCACTCGTGCAGATGTCGAGTTCACCAGTGACGACGGCCGCATTCAATCCGGAGTCTGGGAGAGCGAACCGGGAAAGTCGCGGTGGGAGTTCCTCACCCGCGGCGAGATCATCACCATCGTCTCCGGCGCCATGACCGTCGAGGAGGACGACGGCGATCCCGTACATCTCGTTGCCGGTACGAGTGCAATCTTCCCAATCGGATGGAAGGGTACGTGGACGGTCACCGAGACCGTACGCAAGGTGTTCGTCGTATACAACGAATGACCAAGAGAATCCGCAACATCCGACTTTCACGGCCCGTCGTACGGACGGATCTCCCGACGCAGCCCACTTGCCCTGAGTACCTGTCGCTGCACTCCCGCCCTCACGGAATCCTCGGTGCCGATTACTCTCACATGGTTTCTGGCGCGAGTGATCGCCGTGTACAACAACTCCCGAGTCAGCAGTGACGACGCCTCGGCCGGCAACATCACCGATACGGTGTCGTACTGGCTGCCCTGGCTCCGGTGAATCGTCATCGCGTAAACCGTCTGCACCGACGAGAGTTGGCTCGGGTGAATCAGAAACGCATCACTGCCCCGCTGGAATGCGGCAATAGGCACGCCATCCTCACGCTGCACGATCACCCCGGCATCCCCGTTGTAGATCTTCGCCTCGTAGTCGTTGGCCGTCACCAACAGGGGTTGGCCCGGATACCACCGCGTCGGGTCAAGAAACTGCCCTGATGCCGTGCCGACCCACTCCATCGCCTGCTGCGCCCACCTCCCGACACCGTACGGTCCGTCACGGTGGGCGCACAGAAGGCGGTGCGATTCCAAGCCTTTCAGCGCGCCGATCGCATCACCCACCTCGGCCGACGCCGTCACCACCTCTGAACTCGCAACGATGTCGGCGCGCAATGCGTCAACATCCTCGGGCGAATGGAAGGAGACGGCTGGATCACCGCTGCGCAGGATACGCAGAACCTCACCGGAATCTCCCGCTCGAACTGCCCTGGCCAACGACGCGATGGTTCCGTCGAAGCGGCGCCCGCGTGAGAGTTGAATGATCCCGCCCCGCAGACGATCCTGCTCATCCGCACTCAATGCCTCTTCGGAACCAGTGGCCGTGAGATCGTCACCCACCAACTGTGTCAGCGTCGGATTTCCACTGACCTTTACCGGGCGGGCGACAAGATCAGCAAGAACAGCGCCCGCGTCGACTGAGGTCAACTGATCGGGATCGCCGACGAGCAGTAGCCGGGCATCGGGGCGAACGGCTTCGAGCAGGCGCGCCATCAACGTGAGGGAGACCATCGACGTCTCGTCGACGACGACCACATCGTAGGGAAGTCTGTTGGTCGCATTGTATTTGAAACGACTCGAACTCCCCCGCTGCCAACCGAGTAGGCGGTGCAGGGTCATGGCCGCGAGTTCTTCGGGAAGGCCAAGGCTCGCGGTCTGCTCACGTACGGACTCCTGCAGCCGTGCTGCGGCTTTACCCGTCGGTGCGGCCAGACCGATGCGAGCATTCGAACCCAATTCCTCCGACAGGAGAGCGAGAATACGTGCGACCGTATGGGTTTTGCCGGTTCCGGGCCCACCGGCGATGACGGTGGTCCACTGTGTCGCGGCGAGAGCAGCTGCTATCCGTTGACGATCCGGCGCGATGGTCGGCCCGTTCTCGTCGACGAACAGCGAATCCAGCCGCGTTCGGACCGCTTTCAGGTCGGCGGGCGGCCACGTGGACGCCCGCTCGTCGAGCACTCGCCGAATCGTCTGCTCCTGCAGAAAATATCGATCGAGGTAGAGGAGTTCACCGTCGTCCGTGTCGATCAACCGGAGCGGTCTGAGAGGTCCGGCGTTTCCGCCGATCACCAGAGGGCTCAGCCGAAGGGCGGCAACGATCTCCGACGGTTCGGGCCACGGCAACGACGTAAGTTCCTCCTCCGTCGCATTGTCGACGCTCACATCACGCATCCGTCGTAGATCGAGGCACACCGAACCTGATCGCACGGCCCGAACTGCCAACGCCGCGGCCAGCATCACTTCTTCGGAAGTTTCACCGCCCAGGCTGCACACTCTCGTCGCGACATGAACATCGGCGGCAACCAGAACCCCGGCTTCGTTGAAGATTCGCACGATCCCTTTGGCGCGCTGCGCCAATTGCGCCTCGGTCATCGAATCTTCTCCCCTACTGTGTGGGACGCATCAAGACCGGCCAGCAGATCCGATAGTTCAACCGTCAGCTGAGCAGGCGGTTTCCATTCGAAGACACCGCATTCCGGCGGGCTGTCCGGGCCGAGCATCCCACGCACGAATTGATACTGCGCGCCCCCGAGATGACGGTGCGGATCGTAGTCGGGCAGGCGCCACCGCAGATACCGATGCAGTGCAACCGAATACAGCAGTGCCTGCAGCGGATAGTGCGAGCGCATCATCTCCGTCGCCATGAGTTCACGCGTGTAGTTGGCAGCCGTCAGATCGCCGCGACCGATCCGGTTGGTCTTGTAATCGACGATCACGAACGACGGGCCCGGGATCCGCAAGACTGCGTCGATACTGCCCGTCAGGAATCCGCGCATCGGTGACGTCTCGACACGGTCCAGATAGTCGGCGTACGACGCCAGAATGTCGTCGGAGGAAAGGTGGCGCCTCAACAGTTCCGATACTCCGCGGAGTGTGACACTCATCGACACCGGATCGTCGCCACCGGCCAGTGGGAGTTCGAAATCGAGTTCGGGAAGACGATCTTTCGGCGCGATCGTGGCCAAGGTTCCGAATCCCAAGGGAGTCTGCATCACCAGATACAGCGCATCCGCGAGTGCTTCGGAGTCGACCTCGGCCGCCCGTACCGAGACCGCCTCGGCGCAACGCATCCCGAGTTCCGCTCTCAGATCTGCCACAGCCGTGTCCACCACCTCGAGCACCTCATGCACCAGCGTGCCGAATGCGGCGCCCGCGGGAAGTCCGTTCATGGGTGAAGGGAACGCCTCCAGGGGCGAGGGGGTAATGCTCCCGAGGTCTACGGAATCCTCTGGCTCGTCGTCTTTTTCGGGATCCTCGACCTCGCTGCCCGTGGTCGTGACCGCGTGGTGCGCTCCGGCGGTGAGTGCCGAGTACGACGTACGACGCCACAGAGTGTCCAGGTCTCGATCGAAACGCGCCGCGGCCAGTTCGGTCACGTCCGCAGCCGCTCTGGACCAGTGGACGGGCGAGGGCGGATGGGGACCAACAGGTTCCACCGATATCACGTCGGAAGCTGCTGCCGGCCAGGTTGCGAGCCGTGCTGCGGTTGTACCGTCGTCGAGCACCTTCACTACCCGAGCAGGTTCGGCGATGCCGGGTGTACGTCCGAGCATCAACCGGTGCAGCGGCGAGCGGGAGGTCCCGTAGCTGGGTGCCCACCAGAGCACGAGTTGGCACTGCGCCCGGGTCAGCGCCACGTACAGCAACCGCAGTTCTTCGCCCGCTTCTTCGGCCTCCGCAACAGTCTTTCTGGCGTTGTACCCCGGGCCTTCCTGCCCGCCGACGTCGAGGATGCGGCGTCCCTCCGGGTCGTGCAACAGCTGCGTCGGCGAGTTGAAGCCGCCAACGCTCTCCCAACTGAACGGGACGTAGACGATCGGGAACTCGAGCCCTTTGGTGGCATGCACCGTAGCGATTTGCACTGCGGCAGCGTCACTGTCGAGGCGACGGCTTCTGTCGGTCGCGCTCCCGGACGTCGGATCCTTGATTCGGTCGGAAAGCCAGCGAACCAGTGCGCTCAACCCGAACGCTTCCTCGGTGGCGACGCGACCGAGGAGTTGTGCGACGTGCCGCAAATCGGTGAAATCTCGTTCGCCGGACGGGGCCGCGAGTACACGCTTCTCCAGATTTGTTTCGGCAGAGATTCTTTCGAACACAGCCGCAAACCCGACGCGTGCGAACAGCCCGGAATAGGAGCGCAGTTGACCTGCAAGTTCTGCAACGACGTTGTCGCCGTCCTTGTCCAGTTCTTCGGAGGTGCGCCCGAAAATCGGCGAGAGGGCCGTCAACCGGACACGATCGGAGCGATGGGGCTGCTCGATCGCCTGCAACAGCCACAGCCACTGGGTCGCACTGGGTGTCGCGAAAACACTGGACCCTCCGGTCAATACGGAAGGTACACCGACGGCATCGAGAGCATCGCGGATCATCGCCACGTGCTTGTGGGTGCGCACCAACACCGCGACGTCTCCCGGTTCGACCGGGCGTGGATCACCGTCGACTGCCAAGCGGGCATCGCCGCCCAGGAGCGCGACCACGTCTGCTGCGACGTCGTCCGCGACGCGACTGCGAAGTCTGCCTACGGCCGGAAATCCCGAACGATTGAGCGGTCCGGCTCCGGTACGGGGCAGATGGCGCACACGCATCGGCACCGGGCCGAACAACCGAGACTTCTTGTGCGAAGCCTCCACCGGATGCGCGACGATGCCTTCGTTGCCGAGTGCGGCACCACCGTAGAGGTGTTCGAGTGCCGCCAACAACCCTGGGTCGCTACGCCAATTGGTGGTCAACTCCTGGTGCGCATCCGCCTGATCGACCGCATCGAGATAACTCAGGACTTCTGCCCCGCGGAACGCATAGATGGCTTGTTTGGGATCACCGACCAGGACCAGGGTGGTGTGACCGTGGAAGGCCAACCGCAGAATGTCCCACTGCAACGGATCGGTGTCCTGGAACTCGTCGATCAACACAACCTTGAACTTTTCGCGCACCCGACGACACGCGACGGGACCGTATTCCGGATCCGTCAATACACCGTGCAACAGCGTCAGCAGATCGTTGAAGTCGCGAATTCCTTTGGTCCGCTTACGTCGTTCGACCTCGACACGAGCAGCAGCCGCGAAGAGGACGCGCTGACCGGGTGCGGTCTCCTCCTCGCCGTCGGGTTCGAGAATTGCCTGACCATCACCGACTGCGCTTCGGGCGATGGCCAGCGCGTCCTTCGTGGAGAACGGTGGAGACGAGTCCGTCCGGCTGTAGCGGCTGAGGTACAAATCCGAGACGACCTCACTGATCAGGTCGTCGACCGACTCCACAAAAGTTGTGTCCGGTTCGCGTTCCCCGGCGATGCCGAGTCCGTCGAGCATCCTCTGACAGAAACTGTGGGTGGTCGTGATGGTGCCGGCGTCGAACTCCGCGAGAGCGCGCAGGAGTCGACGACGCCGCACGCCGATCTCCTCGTCGTCAGCTGTGGCGAGGTACGCCACCAGATCATCATCCGACCGCCTCGCCGCCTCCGGGTCGACCAGAGCGGCGGACACTCCCGCGAACCTCTCCCTGGCACGCTCACGAAGTTCCTGAGTGGCGGCCCTACTGAATGTCACCAGCAGAACTTGCGAAATGTCAGCGAGGCCTTCGGCAACACAACGGGTCGCGAGTCCGACGATCGCGTAGGTCTTGCCAGTTCCGGCGCTCGCTTCCAACACCGTGGTGCCGGTCGGCAGTGGCCCCAGAAGATCGAAGTCCACGGGTTACTCCGCTCTTTCGTTGGTCAGCAACGGATCCCACAGTCGTCGGGCGAGAACTCCGAACCGAGTCGGTTCCTCGGCCCAGACGAACTCGTCGTCCGACGGCGGATCCGCAGCCAACTCCGCAAGTGTTCGAGCCTCTCCGAAAACGTAAGTGTTGCTCGGATCGATCATCTCGCCGTACTGCCCGGTCCACTGGGTGTCCGCACCGTTTGTCGCATCGTCGACCGACTCCCCACCAAAGCGTCGGCGCGCATATTCGGCTGAAGTCGCGGCCCACATCGGCAACGGGCGCTGCAGCCCCCGCTCCCGTAGGTCCACCAATTGCTGCAGTATCTCGACCGCATTGCCCGGCGCATCGAGCACCGACCGTGCCGCTGCTGTCTTTCCCCGACCCCGTCCGATCGAGACTGCATCGAGCGGACCGGGTCGTCCGTGTGATTTCAAGGCGAGGAGATTGATCCAGGCCGTCATCCGATGTTTAGGCGCCAGTGAGGAATACGACGCTCGCACCACTGAATTGCCGTGCACACCGGTTACCGTTCCGGTGAGACGACGCCCGTTACCGAGGTCTATGTCGACGTCGACAGCTTCGGAGTCTCCGTCGAAGTGCGGCAAGGCAAGTCCGGCAATCTGATCGACCACCCATTCGACGTTGCCCAGAACCGTAGCGCCCAGGTTGTAGGGCGGCAGAGTGCCGCGGCGCCACTCGGCTGCACGAAAATCCGCAGAGCTGCGTCCAGCCAAGCGCGAGAGAAGCATTCGGTCACCCAGAGCCCAGGTGGACAGTGGATCGAGCTCGGTTGCCAGCGAATCCGCGATGTCGTCGTCGAGTTCCGGTACCCGGACGCCGAGGCGTTGGCGCAGAAAACCACGCGCGGGATGTACCAGGAAGTTCACCAAGTCGGCGATGTTAACTTCCTTCGGATGCACCTCGGGTAGCTCGGCCGACAAGACTGTCGGCAATTCGACCGGTGTTCCGGAGGCAGCCCTCGCACCGGCCAGCGCTGCCGTGTCGAAGCTGAACGGCTTGTTCGGCGCGAAGTTTCGATTGTCGAACGATTGCAACGGATGCCGTGTCAGCACTCCGTTGATCGCTTCCGGACCCACCGTCGCACTGAGTACGTCGAGAAGGCCACTGAGGGGGATCGCCGGTGGTCTGACGACACCGGTGACCGGATCGGCACCGGTATACAACAGAATCAGATGTTCGCCCGCAGACATCACGGCATCGAGAAGCAGTTGCCGGTCTTCACTGCGCAGATCACGCTCCCCCACAACGGGATCACGTGACAAGATGTCGTCGCCGTCGACTCCACCGGTTCGAGGGAACACCTCGTCGTCGAGTCCGATCAGCACGACCACGCGATGCGGTACCGAACGCATCGGAACCATCGTGCACACCGTCAGTTCGCCGGTTCGGAAGTTGGCACGCGTCGGTCTGCCCGCGAGGCTGCGCGAGAGCATCGCGCGAACATCGGCCAGACGTAACACCGTCTCTCCGCCGAATTCGACAGCAGCTACCAGTTCGCGGTGGGCCCCCGCGCTCTGCCAGGAATCTGCGGGCGCTGTGTCGGTCAGCAGATCCAGGGCCCGCATCAGCACACGAAGCCATTCGGCCGGTGAATGTGGGCCGGCAAGATCGCGAAGCGAGACGGCCAGGCGATCGACGAACTCTGCGAAACGTCCAGTCAGGTCGATGTCTGTGCCGTCCACGTCATCGAGTGGTAGCGCGAGATCCAACCAGGCATTTTCCGATTCGTCCGCGCTGACCCCCAACAAGATTCGGTCCATGGCGGTGTTGAAGGTGTTCTGCGGAAATGCGTCGAGGCCGAACGTGGCACGCTGCCGACTACCGATTCCCCAGCGAGCACCCGCTTCCGTCGTCCATTCCCGCAGTCTTTCCAACTCGTCGTCGCCCCACGAAAAACGTGTGCGGACAGGCTCGGTCGCGGCCAGGTCGAGAACCTCACTGGCTGTGGCCCGGCCGTCGGCCAATTCGAGGAGAGAGCCGAGAACGGCCAGGACAGGATTGGTCTGACGTAATCCGCGGTCTGCCAGCCTTACTCGAAGGAGATGCCCCGGGTGGCCATGGACGCCTTGCCCGAATGCAGCACGAACCAAAGGTGCGTACGTTTCGACGTCCGGGCACATCACGAGTACGTCGCGCGGCTGCAATGTCGGGTCGTCCTCGAACAATCGGAGCAGACATTCGCGGAGCACCTCGACCTGCCGTGCCGGCCCGTGGCAAGCGTGGACCTGAACTGTCCCATCCGGTTCCGCTGCAACCCTGGGAGCACGATCTGCGATGACATCGGCCTTGACCGTCGCCAGGAGAGATTTCGGGCCGGCTGGTTCGGGAAGATGCACCGACTCGAACTCGGCGGCACCGAGGCTGATCTGAAGTTCACGAACGTCGCGAGCAAGACTCGACAGCAACGGATTGGCGGATATCAGCGCTGACCCGTCTTCCGAACGTCGGATCGTGCTCTCACTTCGAGGCGGTATGCGCGAGCTCATCTTGGTCCACAGCGCGGGGCTGGGATGCGGGAGCCAGATGTGCACGTCCCGATTCGCACTGAGTGCGCTCAAGATCATTCGCTGATCGACCGGCAGCCGTGTCGGCCCGAAGACCGACAGGCGTTCCGGTAGGTCGACCAAGGCCGGGTCCTCGACCAGTGCGCGGCTCACTTGCCCCAGTCGCTCTGCGGGCCCCGGAACGTCGATCTTGTCCGCGACGATGCACCACAGACGTGCCTGCCATTCGAAATCCTCCGACAGCGCCAATCCGTGTCCGTCGGTCAACCGCCCGGCGGCCCAGTCGATCAGCATCTGCGGGCGTTGCGCGGCATAACTGCGGAAGAGTTCGGTGACATGTGTGGCGGAGGCAAACCGTCGACCTTCACGATGGCCTTCGAGATGTTTCGCCAGGACTCCGCACCAGGGCTCGCCGAGGGACTCGTCGATCACATCGAGAACCGTCCACACCAATCGCGTCGGCGACCATGGGTCGTCGTCAGCCGTGATTCCACTGACCGCGGCCACGGACTCCGCGACCAGGCGCGCGGGTGAAGGAAACGCGATGTTCGCAGAAATTCCGTCCACTGCTGACGGTCCGGACGTGCCTAGCTGGGAGGACAGCCGCTGATTGAGCCAACGCTCGACGCCCTTGGCCGGCACCGCAACAGTTTCCCGGGCGAATGGATCCGACAGCGGGGTACGGAGGACCGTGGCCAACGCCGAGACCAAGGTGTCCGAACGCTCGGCCCGGTACAACTTCAGCAATCTTCGCTCCCCTCACTCCGTCCAGACGTCCATCTCACCACGGCGCTGTGACAGGAGACGCCGAACCAGCCTCACGCAGCGGTGACGCGCAGGCAACATGACCGCAACCGGACGTTCGTACTGTGCGGGAATGACCAGTCCCGTCACCACACCTCGCCCCGCTGGAACCGGTCTCGACATCTCCGGCCTCGGCAAGACCTTCGAGATGGGTCGTCGGTCGGTGACCGCGCTGACCGACGTGTCCCTTCAAACCAGCGAAGGCTCTTTCCTGTCTCTGCTCGGGCCGTCCGGATGTGGGAAGTCCACCGTTCTCCGCATCCTTGCGGGCCTCGATAGTCCGACGTCGGGAACGGCCCTTGTCAACGGACAGTCGCCGGCCGAGTTACGCAAGCGCCGCGAACTCGGAATCGCCTTCCAGGATTCGGCTTTGCTGCCGTGGCGAACAGTGGCCTCCAACATCAAACTGCCCCTTCAGGTTGCCGGCATCGATCCCGACCCCGACCTGATAGCCGACCTGATCGCGCTCGTCGGCCTCGAAGGATTCGAGAAGGCCAAGCCCGCCCAATTGTCCGGCGGTATGCGTCAGCGTGTGTCGATCGCACGATCGCTCGTGGTCAAGCCGAGTGTCCTCCTACTCGACGAACCCTTCGGCGCGCTGGACGACATGACCCGTCAACGGCTCAACATCGAATTGCTCAGGATCTGGACCGAGAAACCGGAGACCACGTTGATGGTGACTCACGGAATCGCCGAAGCCGTGTTCCTCTCCGACGTCGTCGCCGTCATGACGCCGCGGCCCGGACGCGTCCTCGAAGTCGTGCCGATCGACCTGCCGCGCCCGCGTACACCCGAGATGATGCGTACACCCGAGTTCCACGAGATCCACGACTACCTCTCCGGACTGCTCTTCGGAAAAGCAGGCGTCGCATGACAATTACCGATATCGAGAACGTCGCGACCGCGGCGGCGCAGCCATCTGTGCCGCGCCGGATCCGATTGAAGCGTCCAACGTGGTTCGGCGGTGCAGTCGGCATCTGCGGACTGATCGCTCTCTGGTGGATTCTGGCGGCGGCCGGTGTTGCGGGAGGCACGATTCCGACGCCGTGGGTGGTTGTCTCGACGATGTTCGACGACGGTTGGTCGCTGTACGGACCCAATTTCACCGTCACGGCTTCCGGTGCGCTGCAGGGCTTTCTCTGGGGAAACCTGCTGGCGATCACGCTTGCCGTGCTTGTCGTTCTCATTCCGCCCATCGAGGGATTGGCCACACAACTGGCGATCCTGAGCTACTGCACACCGCTGTTGGCGCTTGGCCCAATCATCCTGGTCGTCTTCGGCGGCCGGACCCCCACAATCTTTCTCGCCGCAATGTACTGCTTCTTCACCACGATGGTCGGCACACTCGCCGGCCTGAGATCGGCCGACAAGACGAGCCTCGATCTCGTCGCCGCTTACGGCGGTGGGCGTTGGCAGAAGTTCACCAAAGTTCAACTTGTGAGCGCACTTCCGAGCACCTTTGCTGCCCTCAAGATTGCTGCACCTTCGGCCGTGCTGGGTGCAATTCTCGGTGAGTATCTCGGCGGGGTGGACAGCGGGATCGGCGTCGCACTCACAGCCGCTCAGACGTCGTACAACGTCCCGCGAACGTGGGGAATGGCTATCGCCGCCGCCTTGCTCGCCGGTCTGGGGTACGCCGTCGTCGCAGCGATCGCCCGGCTCGTCACGCCGTGGACCAGCGCTCCGGGAGCACAGAAATGACCTCGGTACGAGGAACATTGAGATTCCTCGCCCCGATTGCCATCGCCTCGGCGCTGTTGCTTGTCATCTGGGTGGTCTTCCTCAACGCCTTCCCCCAGGTCGGCCCGCGTGTGGGAAAGACGCCGGCCGACGTCTGGGAGTACCTGTTCTCCGGCCCAAAATCCGCCGACGCTCGTTCGGGCATCATCGACAACCTGTTCATCACTCTGCGCGACGCCGGTGTCGGCTTTGCCGTCGGAATGACTGCCGCGCTCGTGGTGGCATCGATCTTCGTCGTTTCCCGCACTGTCGAACAGACTTTCATGCCCGTTGCAATGCTTCTACGATCTGTTCCTCTCGTTGCGATGACCCCGATCATCGTCCTGATATTCGGCCGCGGAATCGTGGGTGTGACAGTCATGGTTGCGATAGTGGTGTTCTTCCCAGCCCTCGTCATGATCATGGTCGGTCTACGTGCCGCTCCGGCTCAGGCACAAGACCTCATCGCTGCCTACGGCGGGAGTCGTTGGACCGCATTGCGAATGGTGTCCGTGCCGTCCGCACTTCCGGCTGTGTTCGCCGCTGCACGAGTATCCGTACCCGGCGCCTTGATCGGAGCACTGATCGGCGAATGGCTCGGTAGCGGCCAAGGCTTGGGTTCGAGCATGATCAAAGCCATTCCGCGCTACCAGTACAACGAATTGTGGGCATCTATCGTGGTGATCACCGTGGTGTCGATCGTCCTCTACGCCGTGGTCGGGATCTTCGAAAGCATCGCTCTGTCTCGTTTCGGTCCTTCGGCGGGCAAGTCGTGACATCTGTTAACACGACCTCAACAAACTCTCTCTCCCAAGCAAACTGAACGAAACCGACTGGCCCTAGTGTTCCGATTCATGACGCCATTCAAGCCCGTCCGCCAGCTGGACCGCAGGGCCTTCTTCCGCTACTCCGCGCTGACCGGCATCGCAGTCGCCGGTAGTGCGTCATTGCTCGCGTGTAGCAGTGACTCCAGCAGTTCGAGTGGCGGAACCACGGACGACGGTTCCGAATTCGGAACAGTTGCAGTGCAGTTGTCCTGGATCAAGAACATCGAGTTCGCCGGTGAGTACTTCGCTCTCGACAAGGGGTACTACAAGGATGCAGGGTTCGGGAGTGTAGACCTGGTGGCAGGTGGCGCAGCCGGCACCGGCGTCGAAGCCGGCCTGGACACCGGCAAGGTGTGGATCGGAATGTCCGCACCGCAGCTCACAGCCCCCGCCGTACTCGACGGACTGGAGGCAAAGATCGTCGGTGCGACATTCCAGAAGAATCCGTTTGCGATTGTCAGTTCCGCTGCGGCACCGATCAACTCACCACAGGACATGATCGGCAAGAAGATCGGCGTCCAGGATTCCAATCAGCTCGTCTTCGGAGCTCTCCTGGCAGCAAACGGCCTGACCGAAAGCCAGATGACGATCGTGCCCGCGCAGTTCGATCCGAGCCCCTTGGCGAACGGCGAGGTGGACGGCTGGGTCTCCTACGTGACCAACGAGCCGATCACACTGGCCGCCAAAGGTTTCCCCAACGCCCACTTCCTCTTCGCGGACTACAACCTGCCGTTGGTCGCCGAATCGTTCACGGTTCTCCAGTCCACCATCGACAACGAGAGGGACAAACTCAAGGCATTCCTGAAGGCCGAGATCCAAGGATGGAAGGATGCGGTCGCCGATCCGGCAGAGTCGGCACGGCTTGCCGTCGAGGTCTACGGCAAGGACCAGAACCTCGAACTCGAAGAGCAGATCAAGGAAGCCACCGCACAGAACGATCTGGTGGTGTCGGCAGATACCAAAGCCAACGGGTTGTTCACGATGACACCACAACTGATCGAACAGAACATCGCGGCACTGTCGAAAGCTGGGCTGGAGATTACAGCGGACCAACTGTTCGACATGTCGATCCTCGAAGAGGTGTACGCGGAGAATCCGGAGCTGATCTGACTGCCGAGCGTCAGCGAACCTCCCGCGCGAGTACGCCCGAGATGAATAGCTGTACAAGGACCTCGGCCTTGTACCGGTCATCGGACCCAGCACCGATACAAAGGTTCCCGATGCCTTTGAGCACGTTGTACGCATCGACCCGCGAAGCAGTGCCAACGGACTCGAGCGCTGCCGCGAGGAGGGAGTCACATACCGGAACGAGGCGGTCGACGAAGTAGATATGCAGAGCGTCGGACCCGGCGCTGTCTCCTTGCAGTGCACCGGCGAGCCCATGCTTGGTTACCAGGAACTCCACGA
>NZ_LVCT01000170.1:0-1299 GCF_001647205.1 Rhodococcus sp. EPR-134 | reverse complement strand
CGACCACCAACTCGGGACGCGTCGGGAAGTGGCGGTAGATCGTCCCCATGCCGACGCCGGCCTTCGCCGCAATCTCCCGCACCGGAGCGTCGACTCCGGACTCCACGAACACTGCTGCCGCCGCGTCGAGCAGCGCCTGCTCGCTTCGACGTGGGCGACCGACTTGCTTGGGAGAGGCGACGCGCGACTGCTCGTCCTGGGCATCAGCCATGTGCACTCCTCGCTGACTCACAACATATGTTTGCATTACGGAACAACGCTCCGTAATGTTGCGGAGCGACGCTCCGATAAACAGTATCGCAGGGTGCAGCCTCAGCAAGGAACTTGCCATGACCTCATCAATGATCGACACTCTGAACGGCATCATCGGCGCCGGCGCCCCGGTCGTCTCCGTTGCCCCCGTCGAGTTGTTCGCCCCCGATCGACCTGTCCCGCTGGAAGTACGTGTGTCTGCTCCGGCAGCAGGCACGAACCTCCCCGTTGTGGTGTTCTCCCACGGCAACGGCTGGAACCTCGATGGATACTCGCCACTCACGGCATTCTGGGCATCCCACGGATTCGTGGTGATCCAGCCGACACATCTGGACTCGCGCCGGAACGGTTTCGGGTTCGACCACCCGGTTTTCCCGACGATCTGGACCGAGAGGATCGCGGATCTCACACGCATCCTTGATCAGCTCGACACCATCGAATTTGCCGTGCCCGGGCTTGCCGGCCGCATCGACCGCAGTCGAGTTGCCGCCACTGGTCACTCCTGGGGCGGGCAAACCGCTCAGTCGCTCCTCGGAGCAAGGATCTTCGACGAGGCCGGCCAGGTCGGCCAGGACATGTCCGACAGTCGCGTCACCGCGGGAATCCTGTTCGCGGCAACCGGTCTCGGCGGCGAGAACCTGCATCCGTTCGCGCAGGCGAACTTCCCGTTCATGCGACCCTCGTTCCAGGAACTGACGACGCCGACACTCGTCGTCGCGGGCGACCACGACCAGTCCAAGATGTCCAGCCGCGGACCCGACTGGTTCACCGACGCCTACACGCACAGCCCCGGAGCCACCGACCTCCTGACCTTCTACGGTGCCGAGCACGCACTCGGTGGAATCGTCGGATACGAAGTCGCCGAGACCACTGACGAGAACCCAGAGCGGGTCGCCGCCATCCAACGGATGAGTACTGCCTACCTTCGGACCGCGTTGCGCATCGATGAGACCAGCTGGCCAGCGGCCCGGGCCGCATTCAGCGACAACGCCGACCCGATCGGCCGAGTCGACACCAAGTAATGCGGCAGTGATCCAACTTATTGGC
>NZ_LVCT01000169.1:0-9571 GCF_001647205.1 Rhodococcus sp. EPR-134 | reverse complement strand
CGTGAAAGATGTCCTGAAACCGGCCGCCGAGCCGACTCCTCTCGAAACTCACCTGAAGATCCTGGCGGAAACCGAGCGATCTCGGTCCGATCGTCTTGTGTACGAGGGCGATGCCGCACCACTCCTCGAGGTCCGCAATCTCACGATCCGGTTCCCGGAACGCTACGGAGACACCGCGATCGTCGACAACGTGAGCTTCACCGTCCGTCCGAACGAGACGATGGCGCTCGTCGGCGAGTCCGGTTGCGGAAAGTCGCTCACCTCGCTGGCGATCATGGGTCTGCTACCCAAGGCGGCAGTGGTGACCGGCGAGATCCTGTTCGACGGAGTCAACGTCCTCGAGCTGAACAACCGGGAGCGAAACAAGCTGCGCGGGCACGACATGGCCATGATCTACCAGGACGCGCTGAGTTCACTGAATCCGGCGATGCTGATCCGCGCGCAGTTCAAGCAGCTCACCAAGCGCGGCGGTACCCGCACAGCCGAGGAACTGCTCGAACTCGTCGGACTCGATCCGGTGCGCACTCTCGCCAGCTACCCACACGAGCTTTCCGGTGGTCAGCGCCAGCGCGTTCTGATCGCCATGTCGCTCACCCGCAGTCCGCGGTTGATCGTCGCGGACGAGCCCACCACCGCTCTCGACGTCACCGTCCAGGCCCAGGTCGTGGACTTGCTCAACGACCTTCGGGAAAAGCTGGGGTTTGCCATGGTTTTCGTGAGCCACGATCTTGCACTCGTTGCTTCACTCGCTCACAAGATCACGGTGATGTACGCCGGCCAGGTCGTCGAGTCGGCGCCCACGAGTGATCTGCTCGTCGATCCCCGCCACGAATACACCCAGGGCCTTCTCGGGGCCGTTCTCTCGATCGAGGACGAAGCGCCGCGGCTGCATCAGATTCAGGGAACTGTTCCCTCGCCCGGAAACTTCGCGCCGGGTGACCGTTTCGCCGAGCGTTCCACTCGCCCGGACTCCGACCCCCTCCGAAAGCCGGAGATGGTCCGGGTCGACGGGACCGAGCATTGGTTCGCCAGCCAGTCCGCGACTCCCGTACGTACAGAATCGGAATTGGAGAGCGTGCGATGACTACAGCTGAAGCACCCATCCTGGAACTGAAGAACATTCACGTCGTCCACAAGACCCGTTCGGGATCACTGTTCAAACCCGGCACGGTTCACGCGGTCAACGATGTCAGTATCGACGTACGACGAGGGACGACGATCGGCATCGTGGGCGAGTCGGGTTGTGGCAAGTCCACTCTGGCGAAAGTCATGGTCGGACTGCAGAAACCGACGTCGGGCGACGTGGTCTTTCGCGGCCGAAGCGCTCTGACCCGGTCGGCCGGCGTGCGCAAGGAGTTCGGCCGGGCGATCTCGATCGTCTTCCAGGATCCGGCTACCGCGCTCAATCCCCGAATGACGGTGGCCGACATCCTCACCGATCCACTCGACGTCCACGGCATCGGCAACCGCGCGAGCCGAACCGCCCGAGTTCGCGAGCTGGTCGGTTTGGTCGGACTCCCCCAATCTGCGCTCGAAGTCATCCCGAGCCAGATCTCCGGCGGTCAGCGGCAACGTGTCGCGATCGCGCGTGCACTCGCGCTCGAACCTGACGTCATCGTGGCCGACGAGCCGACGTCGGCGCTCGACGTCTCGGTGCGAGCGCAGATCCTGAATCTGCTCAGCGACATCAAGGCTCGGTTGGGGCTCGGCATGGTGTTCATCTCGCACGACATACAGACGGTGCGGTACGTCTCCGACACCATCGTCGTCATGAACGCCGGGCGGATCGTCGAGCAGGGAACGGCCCAGGAAGTATTCGACAACCCGTCCGATGCGTACACGGCCAAACTGCTGGGTGCGGCGCCCAGCCTCCTGCAACGCACCGTTGACGTGGGTTGACCAATGGAGCGGATGACCGGACATAGGATGAAGGACGTTCGTATCAGAAAAGGGGAATCGATGTCTGTCCGGAGTGGCACACAGGGCGCTCGTTTCAGCGCGCAAAACCGCATGCGCGCACTTCAGACGGACATCATGAACTTGATCCTCGAACGCAGGCTCTCCCCCGGCGACCCGATGCCCACCGAGGCCGAACTGTCCGAGGAATTGGGTATCGGCCGAAACACGCTCCGGGAGGCGCTCAAGGTTCTGCAGGCCTTGGGTGTCGTCGAGATCCGTCACGGCTTCGGAATGTTCGTCGCCCCTAGCAACTTCGACGCTCTCGCCGACGGCCTGACCTTCCGTGGCCGGTTGTCCTTGCAGGGCACCGGGCACGAGGCGATGGAACTGGTCGACATTCGTCAGGCACTCGAGACCGGACTGATCGGTGCGGCGATGGCCGAGATGACGTCGGCCGACCACGCCGACCTCGACGAACTCGTCACCGGCATGGAGGTCCGTGCCGCAGCCGGGAAGAACTTCTCCGACATCGACGCGACCTTCCACTCCCGCCTGTACTCCCCGCTGGACAACCAGGTCCTCGCTCAATTGATGGACGTCTTCTGGCAGGTGTACAGCGAGATCCAGCAGGCCATCGGGCATTCGGATACGCCACTGATCGACATCGCGTCGAAGCACCGTGCGATTCTCGACGCGATCCGTACGGGTGATGCAGTCGAGGCGGCGCACACTCTCGATGTGCACTTCGGTGGCCTGCGCGAGCGGATCGGCAGTCTCCATGCGTCCGAAGCGCAGTAATTTCGAAACACGTGATTTTGCTCCGCTGGCTCACCATCGCGCCCGTTCTTCCGGCAAAATTACAGGTATGAAGAACCCGAACCTGACGCCTTCGCGCGTTCTCGCAGTTGTCCTCGCTGCCGCCCTGGTCATTTTCGTGATCGCACGCCGCCGCGACGACGGCGCCCTCAGTCGCGGAGAATGGTTGTCGGACACCGTCGGACCGGACGACCTCGCCGGCTGAAACGACGTGTGCCCTCGGCCGAAACTCGGCCGAGGGCACACGCACGTGTCATCTACTACTTCATCGAATCCAGTCGGGTTCGCGCGTCTTCGAACCCGGACACCAGCTCTGCCATGACCTCGGCGACCGGGCGGATCTCGTTCATCCGTCCCACGATCTGACCGACGGGCATTGCCACAACTTCCGGGTTCTCCGATGCAGCGATTCTCTGATGAGCGTCGCTGACCAGAAGGTTCTGCAGCGGCATCGGCAATGGCGCCGGTGCTCCCGGGTTCGACCAGGCTTCCGTCCACTTGGTCTTGAGCAACCGAGCGGGCTTACCCGAGTAGATGCGCGAACGAACGGTGTCGGCCGACGTCGCGCCCAACAGTGCACGCTGAATAGCGGACGGGCCCTCGCCCGATGCACTGCCGAGTTTGTATTCGGACGTGGTGAGCCAGTACGAGCCCATCCACACTCCGGACGCACCGAGTGCAAGTGCGGCAGCCACCTGACGGCCGCTGCCTATACCGCCGGCAGCCAGTACGGCAGCTGAATCACCCAGTGCATCAACGATTTCCGGAACGAGAACCATCGATGCGATTTCGCCGGTGTGACCGCCGGCCTCGTAGCCCTGCGCGATCACGATGTCGACACCGTTCTCGACGTGACGACGTGCATGCTCGACGGCGCCGGCCAGCGCTGCTACCGGTACGCCCTTCTCGTGCGCCTGATCGATGACGTCCTTCGGCGGTGATCCCAGTGCATTCGCAATCAACGCGATCCGGTGTCCCAGAGCAACATCGACGTGAGACCGCGCCACCGAGTGAAGCCATCCCAGTACACCGGTCGCATGCTCGACGTCGTCGGAAAGCGGCGGCACACCGAGCTCGTCGAGCGTGCGGTTGACGAAGGCGCGGTGCTCCTCCGGAATCAGCTTGTCGAGATCGACGGCGCCGCCCTCTGTCGGCACCTTGGCCGGCATGACGATGTCGACGCCGTACGGCTTACCGTCGGTGTTCTCGTCCATCCACGTCAGTGCGGCTTCGAGCTCTTCCGGGTCGTTGAACCGGACGCAACCGAGCACGCCCAGACCTCCCGCGCGGCTGATCGCGGCCGCGACGTGCTCGGAAGGAGTGAATCCGAAAATCGGGTATTCGATGCCGAACTTGTCGGCGAGATCCGAACGCATCAGGCTTCCACGCTTTCGTTTGCGGACGCCACAGGAGCGCCGTTTCCGTTGTGATCATCGGCCTCGCGCGATTCCGTTTCGGCCTTCGCCCAGCGGTAGTCGGGCTTGCCTGCCGGGTTGCGCTTGATCTGGTCCACGAACCACACGCTGCGCGGAACCTTGTATCCGGCAATCTCTTTGCGTGCTGCGGTGGCGATGTCGTGCAGCGTCGGCGACGTGCCTTCGCGTACCTGGACCACTGCGGCAACGCGCTGACCGAAGCGCTCGTCGGGGATACCGACCACCAGGACGTCGAAGATGTCCGGGTGCGCCTTCAAAGCGCCTTCGACCTCTTCTGGGTACACCTTCTCGCCGCCGCTGTTGATCGACACCGAACCGCGGCCGAGCATCGTGACCGTGCCGTCGGCTTCGACCTGCGCATAGTCGCCGGGGATCGAGTAGCGAACGCCGTTGATGGTGCGGAAGGTTTCGGCGGTCTTGACCTCGTCCTTGTAGTAGCCGAGCGGGATGTTGCCCTTGCGAGCGAGCATGCCGCGCTTGCCCGATCCGGGTTCGACCTCGTTGCCGTCGTCGTCGAGAACCGTTGTGGAGGCGTCGATCTTGACCGTCGGACCGCCAGTGTGCTTCTGACCCTTGCTCAGTACGGCCAGTCCGCCGAAGCCGGTCTCGGATGCTCCGATGGAGTCGGTCAGCAGGCGGTTGGGCAACAGTTCGAGGAACTGCTCCTGGATACTCGGCGAGAAGAGTGCAGCACTGCTGGCCATCACGTAGAGCGTCGAAAGATCGTACGGCTCACCGGTCTCCGGGTTTCCGGCGATGAGTGCGTCGAGCATCGGACGGCCCATCGCGTCACCCGTGATGAAGATCAGGTTGACCTTGTGCTTGTCGATGTTCTGCCACACCTCGTGGGCGTCGAATTCCGGGTGCATCAAACAGGTTCCACCGCCGAAGAGGCTGTGGAATACCGCCGACTGCGAACCGCCGTGAATCATCGGAGGGATCGGGTAGCGGATCATGCTCGGGTTGGCTGCGCCGACCTTCGCCATCTCGTACTCGTCCTCGACCGGAACTCCGGTGACGAAGTTGATGCCTCCGCCGAGAACACGCCACCAGTCCTCGTGACGCCACATGACGCCCTTGGGACTTCCGGTGGTGCCGCCGGTGTAGAGCATGAAGATGTCGTCGTTGCTGCGCTCTTCGAAATCACGCTCACCCGAACTCTGCGCGAGTGCGTCCTCGTAGCCGATGCCGAAAGCACTGAAGTCCAGATCGGTGCCGTCCTCGACCACGATGACGGACTTGACCTTGGGAGTGTTCGGCAGGACGTTCGCGACCTTGTCCGAGTAGCGGCGCTCGTGAATGAGCGCAACCATGTCGGAGTTGTCGAAGATGTACTGCAACTCGTTCTCGACGTACCGGTAATTGATGTTGACCATCACGGCCCGGATCTTGAAGACCGCGACCATGGCCTCGATCGCCTCGATGACGTTCCGGCAGTAGATGCCGACCTTGTCACCCGGCTGAACGCCATGTTCACGCAGGTAGTGACCGAGGCGGTTCGCTCGGTCCTCCAACTGTGCATAAGTCATCTCGCGGTTGTCCGAGACCAGCGCAACGCGGTCCGGAACGAGGTCGATTGCGTGCTCTACGAAGTCTGCGATGTTAAGGGCCACGAGTTCAAAGTAGAACGTGTTACCGTTTCTGGCAAGACCCAATTTGAGAGCCAGCTCACAGACCCGCCAGGAGCCATCAGTGTCCACTTCGACGACCGAAAAATCAGACATTTCGGAAACCGCGCCGCATTGCCTCGTGGAGAAGCGTGGCCACGTTCTCATCGTGACCATGAATCGCCCCGAGCGTAAGAACGCCATCACCGGCGAGATGATGGCGATCATGGTCGACGCCTGGGATCAGGTCGACAACGACCCCGAAATTCGTGTCGCCATCCTCACCGGTGCGGGCGGCGACTTCTGCGCCGGCGCCGACCTCAAGAACATGTCCGCCAAGCCGCCGGGAGATTCCTTCGCGGGCGGTGGCGTCGACATGTCCAAGATCGAAGGCCTCCTCAAGGGCCGTCGGTTGACCAAGCCACTGATCGCCGCCGTCGAGGGTGCAGCTATCGCCGGCGGAACCGAAATCCTGCAGGGCACCGACATCCGCGTCGCGGGTGAGAGCGCCAAGTTCGGCGTCTCCGAAGCCAAGTGGGGGCTCTTCCCGCTCGGCGGTTCCGCAGTGCGTCTGGTGCGACAGATTCCGTACACGATCGCGGCGGACATCCTGCTCACAGGTCGTCACATCAAGGCTCCGGAGGCCAAGGAGATCGGGCTCATCGGCCACGTGGTCCCGGACGGCCAGGCCCTCGACAAGGCGCTGGAGCTCGCGGACCTGATCAGTGCAAACGGCCCTCTCGCCGTGCAGGCGATTCTCAAGACCATCCGCGACACCGAGGGCATGCACGAGGAAGAGGCCTTCCAGATCGACGCACAGCTGGGTATGAAGGTGTTCATGAGCGCCGACGCCAAGGAGGGCCCGCGGGCTTTCGGTGAGAAGCGGGCGCCCCAGTTCAAGGGTGTCTGACCCACCCCTGTCTGAGCCACCCCCGTCTGACCGACCCCCCGCCTGAGCCCCCTTTCCCGTCCGCTCTCGGTCCCACCCACCCCCTTTTCGAGCGAACGTACCTTTCGGCGCCTTCAGTGTGCCGAAAGGCACTTTCGCTCAGCCGGTTTCGTCCAATTTCACCCATCTCGACCTCGCGAACACCTGCGGCCGGGGACGTGACTGCGCCAATCTGTAGTGCGCACGCAGGTCCTCGATCGCGCGATCAGGGTCCGTTCGCAGTGCACTGGGCACCGTCGGCAACACGATGATTCCCGCATTCTGCATACGCGTCCGACGCTCCACCGTGCGCTTGTAGTCCGTCGGCGCGGCATGCCATTCCAAGGAGTCGATGTCCCACGCGAAGGCAACCGAATCGATCCATCCGTCCGGAACTGCGATGAAGTCCTCGTTGGCATCCCGGATCTCATGGTTGAACAACATTTCCGGCAGCCCGCTCCGCTGCCACAATTTTCGCGCGTGAACCTCCGGAACCGAGTGGACGTTCGCGTTCACTTCGCGCAACACGACCCGAGGTAGCGCGGAACCCCGACTGCTACCCGCTTCGAGTTCCTTCGCAAGTTCGCGCACCGAGACATCGCCGCGCTGAACAGCCTCAGCGATGAGTGCCCGTGTGGGATCGAGCGCCTTGTACCGCCTCGCAGCGTCGAGTAACGCTCGCGGCAGCGGAGCACAGCGCAGACCGTTCCGAATCTCCGGCTCGGGCAGTCGAACAGTGCGCTCCACCGTGACGAACCCAACCGATTGAACTCGACGGTCGATGGGGATGAGCACCTGCACATCCCCCGAGTGCGTTCGATATCCGTACTCCGACATGGCTGATCGCCCGGTCAGCAGGGAATCGTCACCGCTCAACATGAGCGCAGCGATCGAGCGTTGACGTGGCGTCGGTTGACCGTTTCTGAGCAGAATGACCCCCGGCAATATGCGCTGCCACGGTCCACCTACCCGACACCGGGTGTGCACTGCGGAGTTGGACACGCCCAATCGCGCCAACTCCGCCGTTCGGATCACTCCGCTTCGACTGACGCGGTAAATCGCGTCCAGATCATCGCCCCACGTTCCTCGCCGCATGGTTGCAGCATGACTCGAGCATCAGCGCGGGCCCCGGCGGCGAACTGGGGTTTCGGTGCGCCTGTGGATAACTTTGGGCGAGCGAAAGGTACGTTCAGCGCCTCAGATGCGCTGAACGTGCCGTTCGCTCGAAAAAAAAGGGGGTACCGCTCGAAAATGGGGGGGTGCCCCGCTCAACCACCCACCGCGGCCGCGAGCTCTCGCACATGGTCGGCGTCGCGGCAGGTCACCAGCAGCATCGTGACTCCGGCTTCCTCCCAACGCTTCACGTCTGCGCGCACCTCGTCGACGTTGCCGATGATCATGGTCTCGGTGACCATCTCGTCGGGGACGACGGCAGCAGCTTCGTCCTTGCGGCCCGACATGAAGAGGCGACCGATCTCGTCGACCTCCTTCTCGTAGCCCATCCGCTTGTAGACCTGCGCGTGAAAGTTCAACTCCGGGGCGCCCATTCCGCCCACGTAGAGGGCGGTCATCGGCTTGAGAGCGGCGATGGCAGCGGCGCGATCGTCAGTCACGATGACCTGGCACGTGGCGGCCACCTCGAAGTCTTCGCGACTGCGACGGGCCCCGGCGCGCGCGAACCCTTCGTCGAGCCACTTGTTGTACATCGGGGCCAGGCGCGGGGTGTAGTAGATCGCCAGCCAGCCGTCGGCGATTTCACCGGCGAGCGCGACGTTCTTCGGCCCTTCGGCGCCGAGCCAGATCGGGATGTCCGCACGCAGCGGGTGCGTAATGGGCTTGAGCGGCTTGCCAAGTCCCGAACTGCCCGGTCCCGCATACGGCAGAGGGTAGTGGGGACCGGGACTGGTGACGGGCGCTTCACGGGCGAGGACCTGGCGCACGATCGAGACGTATTCGCGGGTGCGCGCGAGCGGCTTCTCGAACGGCTGGCCGTACCAACCTTCGACGACCTGCGGGCCGGATACGCCGAGCCCGAGGATCGTTCGCCCACCGTTGAGGTGATCGAGAGTGAGCGCGTGCATGGCACAGCTGGTCGGTGTTCGCGCCGAAATCTGTACGACGGAAGTACCGAGCCGAACCGTCTCGGTGCGCGATCCCCACCAGGCGAGCGGGGTGAATGCGTCCGAGCCCCACGACTCCGCCGCGAAGACCGCGTCGAATCCCGCGCCTTCCGCGGCCTCGATCAGTTCCGGGGCGTTTGCCGGCGGCTGCGCGCCCCAGTATCCGAGTTGCAACCCAAGCTTCATCGCAGGCCTCCACATTGCCGGTGATCAGAAGTGACTCTTGCCACAATCTCTAGAACCTGTTCTACTCGATCTTGTGACCATCGGAAAGAGCGGGGTGGCCGACAAGCCCCTGAGCGCACCATTGAATCTCCATTTCGACTACACCAGATCGACGGGACCGACCATCGGCGCGTTCGTGACTGCCCTGCGTGATCGCAAGGTGATCGGCGCACGTGGGTCGAACGGTCGTGTCTTCGTGCCGCCACCGGAATTCGATCCGGATACGGCCGAACCACTGACCGACTTCGTCGGAGTCTCCGACGGCGGAACGGTCGTGAGTTGGACGTGGATGCCCGAACCCATCGAGGGTCAACCCCTGACGAAGCCTTTCGCGTGGGCCCTGATCAAGCTCGACGGCGCGGACACGTCCATGCTCCACGCAGTCGACGTCGACTCCCCCGACGACATCAGCACCGGCCTGCGGGTTCGTGCTCGCTGGGCGTCGGAGCGGATCGGGCAGATCAAGGACATCGAGTGCTTCGAACCAGGTGAGAGCGAAAATGGAATCGCGACAGTCGATTCCAGCGCCGATCCTGTCAC
>NZ_LVCT01000168.1:0-3845 GCF_001647205.1 Rhodococcus sp. EPR-134 | reverse complement strand
GGTGGTCGCAGCGGACCCGAAGACAAGATCTACATCCCACCGCGCGGCGCGAATCCCACCAACGGGAAGCCGACGAGCGAGCAGATCGAACTGCCGGACAAGGGAATTGTCACCACCTTCTGCATCGTCAACGTCCCGTTCCTCGGGCAGCGAATCAAACCGCCCTACGTGGCCGCCTACGTGCTTCTCGACGGGGCTGACATTCCGTTCCTGCACTTGATTCTCGAATGTGATGCCGCGGACGTACGCATGGGCATGCGCGTCGAAGCCAAGTGGAAGCCTCGCGAAGAGTGGGGTTACACCCTCGAGAACATCGAATACTTCCGGCCGACAGGTGAACCCGACGCCGAGTACTCCACCTTCCAACACCACCTGTGAGGCTCCTGAAATGACTTCTGCAGACATCGCAGTCGTGGGCTTTGCTCAGGCACCCCACGTCCGCGAAACCAACGGCACCACCAACGGCGTCGAGATGCTCGTCCCGTGCTTCCAGCAGCTCTACAGCGATCTGGGAATCACCAAGTCAGACATCGGCTTCTGGTGCTCCGGATCTTCCGACTACCTGGCCGGACGAGCGTTCTCCTTCATCTCGGCCATCGACTCCATCGGAGCGGTCCCGCCGATCAACGAATCTCACGTCGAGATGGACGCTGCGTGGGCCTTCTACGAAGCGTGGATCAAGATCTTGACCGGTGAGGTCGAGACCGCGCTGGTGTACGGATTCGGCAAGTCCTCCGCCGGGCACCTGCGCAAGATCCTGTCCATGCAGCTCGATCCGTACCTCGTCACTCCGCTGTGGCCGGACTCCGTCTCGATCGCCGGACTTCAAGCCCGACTCGGACTCGACGCGGGTAAGTGGACGCACGAGGACATGGCGGAGGTTGCCGCTCGTAGCCGTCGTCACGCGCTGAGCAATCCGAAGGCTCAGCTCGCAGGCGAGGTCGACATCGAGGCCCTTCTCGCCAGCCCCTTCCTCGCAGATCCGTTGCGCGCACACGATTGTGCGCCCATCACCGACGGCGCGGCAGCAATCGTCCTGGCCTCGGGTAACCGCGCCCGCGATCTCTGCGAGCGGCCGGCGTGGATCACCGGACTCGAGCATCGCATCGACTCCCCCAACCTGGGTGCACGTGACCTGACCACCTCACCGTCTACTACGTCGGCAGCCAAGGCGGCAACGGGCGGCGAGGTCGGCAACATCGACGTCGCCGAACTGCACGCACCGTTCACTCACCAGGAATTGATCTTGAAGGAAGCGATCGGCCTGACCGACGCCACCACGATCAACCCGTCCGGCGGTCCGCTCAGCGGCAACCCACTGTTCGCCGGTGGTCTGGAACGAATCGGCCACGCCGCCAAGGCAATCTTCGACGGCCAGGCGAATCGCGCTCTGGCCCATGCAACAAGCGGCCCTGTGCTGCAGCAGAATCTGGTAGCAGTCTTGGAGGGACGGAACTGATGGCCGGAACGCCTCAACTCGCGGCCGTGCTCGGCACCGGCCAAACTCACTACGTCGCAAAGCGTCACGATGTCTCGATGGCGGGCTTGGTCCGTGAAGCCATCGACGCCGCGATGCTCGACGCCAACGTCGGCTGGGACGACATCGACGCCGTCGTCATCGGAAAGGCCCCCGATTTGTTCGAGGGTTCGATGATGCCCGAACTCGCCATGTCGGATGCTCTGGGCGCAAACGGAAAGCCGTTGCTGCGTGTTCACACTGCCGGATCGGTGGGCGGTTCGACGGCTATCGTCGCCTCCAGCCTGGTCAAATCCGGTGTCCACAAGCGGGTTCTGACGGTTTCCTGGGAGAAGCAGTCCGAGTCGAACGCCATGTGGGCGCTGTCCGTACCGGTTCCGTTCAACATGCCGGTCGGCGCCGGTGCCGGTGGATACTTCGCCCCGCACGTCCGTTCGTACATTCGTCGATCGGGCGCACCGGAGCACATCGGCTACCTCGTCGCGGTGAAGGATCGGCTCAACGGCAGCCTCAATCCGTATGCGCACTTGCGGCAGCCGGACATCACTCTCGAATCGGTACAGGCATCTCAGATGCTCTGGGATCCGATCCGATACGACGAGACCTGCCCGTCCTCGGACGGCGCGTGCGCTCTGGTGATCGGCAACGAGGAAGCGGCCGCACAGGTCGAGGCCGAGGGTCGTTCGGTCGCGTGGATCCACGCGACGGCCATGCGCACCGAGCCGACCTTCTATGCCGGACGCGATCAGGTCAATCCGCAAGCCGGCCGTGACGCTGCAGCAGCACTGTGGAAGTCAGCGGGAATCACCGATCCGCTCAACGAGATCGACTGCGCCGAAATCTATGTCCCGTTCTCGTGGTTCGAGCCGATGTGGCTCGAGAACCTCGGCTTCGCGGAGGAAGGCCAGGGCTGGAAGCTCACCGAGGCGGGTGAAACCGCGATCGGCGGCAAGCTCCCGGTCAATGCCTCGGGCGGTGTTCTCTCCTCCAACCCGATCGGCGCCTCGGGCATGATCCGTTTTGCCGAGTCGGCGATGCAGGTCATGCACCGCGCCGGCGATCACCAGGTGGCCGATGCTCGCAAGGCGCTCGGCCATGCCTACGGCGGTGGCTCGCAGTACTTCTCGATGTGGGTCGTCGGCTCCGAACGTCCCACCACGTAAGCAGCAGCACACACGCCGATCAGGAAGAGGCCGAAGATGAAGTACACCGTCGGGGTTGCCATGAACCCCTTGGACCAGTTAGCCGGTATCGCCAAAACTGCTGAGGAATGCGGCTTTTCGTCGATCGCTCTCCCCGATTCACTGTTTTTCATGGAAACGCAGGCGGCGGATTACCCGTACACCCCGGACGGGTCTCGGATGTGGAATGCCGAGACCCCCTGGGTCGATCCGCTCATCGCCGCGGCTGCAATGGGCGCGGTGACCGAGAAGATCGAGTTCTACACCCAGGTGCTCAAGCTGGGTAGCCGCAATCCCGTCCTGCTCGCGCGGCAGGTCGGTTCGGTGGCGGCATTGACGAACAACCGTTTCGGCTTCGGCGTCGGAATCGGTTGGGCTCCGGAAGAGTTCGAGTGGTGCGGCGCTCCGTACAAGCGTCGGGGCGCACGTGTGGACGAGATGATCGACGTCCTCAAACTGATCCTCGGCGGCGGCATGGTCGAGTATCACGGTGAGTTCTTCGATTTCGATCGCCTGCAGATGAGCCCGGCCCCCACCAAGCCGGTTCCGTTCTACGTCGGCGGCCACACCGAGGTCGCACTCAAGCGTGCTGCGCGAGTCGGCGACGGTTGGACCTCGGCGATGATCAAGTTCGACGACCTGGTGGGTGTGATCGCACGACTACGCGAACTGCGCGCCGAGTACGGCCGCGAGAACGAGCCGTTCGAAATCCAGACGGTGTGCATCGACCGTTTCGGCAAGGACGGTTACGCAGAGCTCGAAGATGCCGGCGTCACGGACATCATTACCGTGCCTTGGGTTTTCGACGGAATCGGATTCGATGCCCCACTGGAGGCAAAGCAGGATTCGATGCGCAAATTCGCCGAGCAGTACATCAACTGAGGAGCCGCGATGACCGACGAACACCCCGCCCGCGTCGCGGGTAACGCTTCGCGCGCCGCAGCGAGTGGCAAGAACAAGGAAGCCTGGCTGGACCTCTTCGCCGAGGACGGTTGGGTGGAAGATCCGGTCGGGCCTTCGGGCTTCGATCCCGAAGGCAAAGGCCATCACGGGCGCGAAGCGATCTCCAAGTTCTACGACATGACGATCGCGAACGCGGACAAGCTCGAATTTCTGATCGACGATTCCCTGGTGTGCGGCAACGAGAACGTCAACATCGGCAAGATCCGAACCACCATCGGCGGCTC
>NZ_LVCT01000167.1:0-4698 GCF_001647205.1 Rhodococcus sp. EPR-134 | reverse complement strand
GACGGCACGCAAAGCCTGAGAACCCACAGTACGAGCGCGGCCCCGGTCATCGACCGGGGCCGCGCTCGTCGTATTCGAATCAGCCTGTCGTACTTGCACCGAGAAACTCGAAATGGTTTCCTGGTTCCCAACGTCGCGTGTCGATGACGGACTGCGTCAGGCATGGAGGCGTCGTACCGCAAGGGGTCACTCATGACCATTTCGTTCAATCACACCATCATCGCCGCAAAAGACCGACAAGAGTCTGCGTGGTTCTTCACTCACATGTTCGGCCTTCCAGGCCCGGTCGAAGCCGGCTACTTTCTCGGCGTTGAACTCGAGCACGGCGTGACGTTGGACTTCGCACAGGTGGAAGAAGGCGCCGAGGTTGCGTCTCAGCACTATGCTTTCCTCGTCTCCGAGGATGACTTCGACGGCATCTATCAGCGGATACAGGCGCTGAAACTGGATCACTGGGCCGATCCGCGCCAGTCGAGTACCGGCTTCAACACCAACGACGGTGGGCGTGGGGTCTACTTCCTCGACCCGTCGGGACATTTCCTGGAAGCCATCACCAAACCGTACGGCGGCTGAATTGGAGATCGAACTACAAACGGCGGCGCCTACGGGAGATGAGGGATCCCGCAGACGCCGCCGCAGTTCCAGGTTGCCAACAAGTGGCTCCCCGGAACGTCTACTGTAGTTCTGCGTGTTCGAGAGTGCAGAGGCAACTCCCGAAAACCTACACAGAACCTACTCGCCGGTTACCAGGTCAGTATATGTCCGGATCAGTGTTTGACCGGGCAGCCCGATGTCTTGTAATCAACCTGAAACTCTTTGATGCCGTTGAGCCAGCCCGAGCGAAGGCGTCGGGGATCCCCGAGCCTGGTGATGTCGGGTAGGTGATCGGCGATCGCATTGAAGATCAGATCGATTTCCAGACGGGCCAAGTTGGCGCCGATGCAGTAGTGCGCACCGGTGCCGCCGAATCCGAGGTGCGGATTGGGGTCACGCATGATGTCGAACTTCGTCGGGTTCTCGAAGACGTCCTCGTCGAAGTTGGCCGACGCGTACATCATCACGACGCGATCGCCCTTCTTGATCTTCTGTCCGCCGAGTTCGGTGTCTTCGAGCGCGGTGCGCTGGAAGGAAGTCACCGGGGTCGCCCAACGAACGATCTCGTCGGCCGCCGTCTTGGGGCGTTCCTTCTTGTACAGCTCCCACTGGTCGGGATTGTCGAGGAAGGCAACCATGCCGTGTGTGATGGCATTGCGAGTGGTCTCGTTACCCGCGACCGCAAGCAGGATCACGAAGAAGCCGAATTCCTCTGGGGAGAGCTCATTTCCGTCGATGTCAGCTTCGATGAGCTTGGTGACGATGTCATCGGCGGGACACTTCTTGCGCTGATCCGCCATCTGGTACGCGTATCCCAGAATCTCCATCGACGCTGCCTGCGGGTCGATGTCGAACTCGGGATCGTCGTACGACGTCATCTGGTTGGACCAGTCGAAGAGCTTCATTCGATCTTCCTGCGGCACACCGAGAAGCTCGGCGATTGCCTGCAGCGGAAGTTCGGACGCGACCTGAACCACGAAGTCACCGGCACCGCCGGCAGCCGCGGTCGTGACGATCTTTTCGGCACGCTCGGTCAGTTCCTCGCGCAGGCTGTTGATGGCGCGCGGGGTGAATCCACGAGATACCAGCTTGCGCAGCTTGGTGTGCTCCGGAGCGTCCTTGTTGATGAGAATGAATCGCTGCATCTCGACGTTCTCGCGCGGGATGTCGTCGGCGAAGCGAGGAATCGCGGTGTTCTCGTGGGTCGAGAAGATGTCGCTTCGCTGCGAGACCTCCTTGACCTCTTCATGACGGGTGACCACCCAGAAGCCCTCGTCCTGGAATCCACCGATTTCCGGAGGCTGCGGATTCCACCACACGGGGGCCGTCTTCCGGAGTTCGGCGAACTCCTCGAACGGCATGCGTTCCGCGTAGATGTCGGGGTCCGTGAAGTCGATTCCCTCGGGGAATGCGGGCTGTGCCACTGATGTCTCCTGCCCTAAGCCTTTTCATCACAGGGGTGATGGGGATCCGTGATGTGTAACACGTTCTACTCTCATTGAAACACAAGCCTGCTTACTAGGAAAGGAAACGTCGGCAGGTCTTGCTTCCCGCAGAGAACCTGTTCTACTTTTTCATTACAAGGAAAGGAGCCCGCTGTGGGCACACCAGTAATCGTCGAGGCTGTCCGTACACCGATCGGCAAGCGCGGAGGTTGGCTCGCCGGTCTGCACGCCGCCGAGATCCTCGGAGCTGCACAAAAGGGAGTTCTCGACCGGTCGGGAATCGACCCGTTGCTGATCGAGCAGGTGATCGGCGGCTGCGTCACCCAGGCCGGCGCTCAGTCCAACAACATCACGCGCACGGCCTGGCTGCACGCCGGACTTCCGTGGCAGACCGGCGCAACCACCGTGGACTGCCAGTGCGGTTCGGCCCAGCAGGCGAACCATCTGATCGCCGGTCTGATCGCCACCGGCGCCATCGACGCCGGTATCGCCTGCGGCATCGAAGCCATGAGCCAGGTTCCCCTCGGCGCCAACGTCGGCGATCAGGCCGGACCGCGCCGACCCGCGACGTGGGACATCGACATGCCCAACCAGTTCGAAGCTGCAGAACGCATCGCGCGTCGACGCGGACTGACCCGCGACGACGTCGAAGCCCTCGGCGTCCGCTCGCAGGCGCTGGCCAAGCAGGCTTGGGAGGAAGGACGTTTCGACCGCGAGGTTCTCGAACTCTCGGCACCCCAGGTCGACAAGGAAGGAAACCTCACGGGCGAGACCAAGGTCGTCAATCGCGATCAGGGCCTGCGCGATACGACGGCGGAGTCCCTTGCCCGACTGAAGCCCGTCCTCGAAGGCGGGATTCACACGGCCGGAACGTCTTCCCAGATCTCCGACGGAGCGGCCGCAGTCCTGCTCATGGACGAGGACAAGGCTCGCGCGCTCGGATTGAAGCCGCGAGCCCGCATCATCGCCCAGGCGCTGGTCGGCTCGGAACCGGAATTCCACCTCGACGGACCGGTGCAGGCAACCAGCCGTGTCCTGGAGAAGAGCGGAATGAAGATCGGCGATCTCGATCTGTTCGAGATCAACGAAGCATTCGCATCCGTCGCACTGTCCTGGGCTCAGGTTCACGAACCTGACTTCGACAACGTCAATGTCAACGGCGGCGCGCTCGCTCTCGGCCATCCGGTCGGCAGCACGGGATCTCGCCTGATCACCACCGCACTGCACGAACTCGAGCGTCGCAACGGCTCGACGGCTCTGATCACGATGTGCGCCGGCGGCGCACTGGCCACCGGAACCATCATCGAGCGTATCTGAGATGACTACTCCCCCAGCCAAACCCAAGGGACTCGACGCTCCGGCGACGGTCAAGATCATCAAGTGGATGTCGAAGGCGAACGTCGCGATGTATCGCGCCACCGACGGGCGGCTGGGTAGCAAGTGGCGGGTCGGCAGCGCGTTCCCTCGCGGGCTGCCGATCTGCCTGCTGACCACCACCGGTCGCAAATCCGGCGAGGAGCGGATCAGCCCGCTGCTGTTCCTCGAGGACGGCGAGAACGTGATTCTGGTGGCGTCGCAAGGCGGTCTTCCGAAGAACCCGATGTGGTACCTCAACATCAAGGCAGACCCGGTGGTGACGGTGCAGATCAAGTCTCGGATCCGCTCGATGAAAGCCCGCGTCGCGGCCGAGGACGAGCGCGCTCGGCTGTGGCCGATGTTGAGGGCGATGTATCCGGATTTCGACAACTATCAGGCCTGGACCGACCGGGTCATTCCCGTCATCGTGTGCGAGCCACTGAAGAGTTAAACGAACTGTTTACAACAAAACGTTTACATTGACCCGGGTTCGTGCCACCCTGGGTTCATGACCGATGACCAGTTCAGACCGATCGATTCCGGCCGCGAACGCGCACATCGCGAGTACGCCGGACTCTTTCGAATCAGCGAGCGCCACGGCGCGACCCCAAGCCAGCGCGCGCGGCAATCTCATCCGGAGATGCTCGAGCCCTACGGCGCGGTGCGCGTCGTGGCTCGTCTTGCGGGTGGCACCGACACACCGCAGCCGAACGAACCCGAGGTCGACGATGCCGACGTCATGGCCGCGTTGACTCTGATCCCCAAGGCCCGAGCCGAAATGGAACAGCTGGAAGCACTGTTCCTCGGGATTGCCCGCGAACGGGGCATGACCTGGCAGGACATCGCTTTCGGGCTGGGACTCGGAAGCACTCAAGCCGCCCGCCAGCGCTACGAACGGCTCGTTCGCCGCACCGGAGGCTGAACGCGTGCCATAACCGGCGAGTTGGAGCACTATTGACTCGTACGGTCCGCACGGCGTTTCGACAGAGCCTCGAACACAGCAAGGAGTCGCATATATGACGACGCATATTCAAGATCAAATCCTGGACCGACGCGAGATCACCTCAGCCCTCGTGCGTGCGCTGGAGCGTCGCCACGAGGTGCTGGACGCAGTGGTCGACAGCAAGGACCACCAGGAGGCACTGACCACCGTCGCGGAACTCCTCGGCACGTCGGAAGCAAATGCCGAAGCAGTTCTGAGCCTCAAGTTCAGCGCACTGACCAAGGCAGCGCGCGATCGCATCCAGGGCGAGCTGGAGAATCTCGACGCCACTCTCGAATGGACGACGCTCGATCGTCCCGC
>NZ_LVCT01000166.1:0-6588 GCF_001647205.1 Rhodococcus sp. EPR-134 | reverse complement strand
GAGCGTCGGCCTGGTATTCGGCGAACTCGACGGCCAAGAGGTGAACGTGGCGATCTGGATCGCGCCGGAATCTCGCAAGAAGGGCTACGGCACCGCCTGCGTGAAACATTCGCGGCGCGAACTCGCAGCTGAGTTCCCCGGCACCGTGTTGGTGGTTCGGGCGCCCGCGTAGGCGGCACGCCGCCTGTGAGTGGTTGAGGAGTCCCTGCACTCCTTAACCACTCACAGGGCCGGAGGCCCTACGCCCCGTACACCGGCGTCGGAATCTCCGCCTTCTCCAACAGCGTTGCCACGACGGGCCCGATCTCCTTCGGGTCCCAGCGATCTCCCTTGTCCTCGCTCGGGCCGTGACGCCAGCCCTCCGCGACGGTGATCTTTCCGCCCTCTACCTCGAACACCCGGCCCGTGACGTCCTTGGACTCGGCGCTACCGAGCCAGACGACCAGCGGCGAGATGTTCTCGGGAGCCATGGCGTCGAAGCCCTCTTCCGGAGCTGCCATCGCTTCTGCCATCGCCCCGCCCGCGCCGACAGTCATGCGTGTGCGCGCAGCAGGCGCGATCGCGTTGACACTGACTCCGTAATTCTTGAGCTCGGCGGCGGCCTGGATGGTCATCTCGGCGATGCCGGCCTTGGCCGCGGCGTAGTTGCCCTGGCCGATCGAACCCTGCAGTCCTGCACCCGAACTGGTGTTGATGATGCGTGCGTCGACGGTCTTGCCTGCCTTGGCCTCGGCGCGCCAGTAGGCAGCTGCGTGACGGAGCGGCGCGAAGTGCCCCTTGAGGTGCACGCGAATCACCGCGTCCCACTCGCCTTCGCTCATACCGACCAGCATGCGGTCCCGCAGGAAGCCTGCGTTGTTCACGAGTACGTCCAGGCCACCGAAGGTGTCGATCGCGGTCTTGATCAGATTCTCGGCGCCCGCCCAGTCGGCGACGTCGTCTCCGTTGACCACTGCTTGGCCACCGGCGGCGATGATCTCCGCGACAACCTGCTCGGCCGGACTCTCACCGGTCGCGGAACCGTCGGCACCCGCACCGATGTCGTTGACGACGACCTTGGCGCCCTCGGCAGCAAATGCCAATGCATGCGCACGTCCGATACCGCGGCCAGCCCCGGTGATGATGACTACGCGTCCGTCGACCAATCCACTCATATTTGTCTCCTAATGCACTCTGCTCGGGCTTGTCGGCTCCGCTTGTGTGCTAACTTACCAAGCAATCGCTTGGTTTGGTACACAGACGTAAGGAATCCCGATATGGGCATCAGCACCTCCTCCGACGGAACCGGCATCACCACGGTCACCATCGACTACGCGCCGGTCAATGCAATCCCGTCCAAGGGATGGTTCGAGCTTGCCGACGCCATCCTCGACGCGGGCAAGGATCTCAACACTCACGTGGTGATCCTGCGAGCCGAGGGACGCGGATTCAACGCCGGCGTCGACATCAAGGAGATGCAGGCCACCGAGGGATTCGACGCGCTGGTCGCCGCCAACCGCGGTTGCGCCGCGGCCTTCGCGGCCGTCTACGACTGTGCTGTACCCGTCGTCGTGGCCGTCAACGGATTCTGTGTCGGCGGCGGCATCGGACTCGTCGGCAACGCGGACGTGATCGTCGCTTCCGACGACGCGATCTTCTCCCTCCCCGAGGTCGACCGCGGCGCACTCGGCGCTGCCACACACCTCTCGAGGCTGGTGCCACAGCACATGATGCGCACGCTCTACTACACCGCACAGAGCGTCGACGCACACACACTCAAGCAGTTCGGCAGCGTCTACGACGTGGTCCCGCGCGAGAAGCTCGACGAGTGCGCTCGCGAGATCGCCGCGAAGATCGCCGCCAAGGACACCCGCATCATCCGGTGCGCCAAGGAAGCCATCAACGGCATCGACCCGGTGGACGTCAAGGGCAGCTACCGCCTCGAGCAGGGCTACACCTTCGAACTCAACCTCCTCGGCGTGTCCGACGAACACCGCGACGAGTTCGTCGCCACCGGCAAGCCGCGCGAGAACGCAACCCAGAAGGAAGGCTGAGACAAACATGGCTAGCAAGCGTGACAAGACGAAGTCGCTCGACGAGGTAGTCGGCGAACTCCGCAGCGGAATGACGATCGGCTTGGGCGGCTGGGGATCTCGCCGCAAGCCGATGGCCTTCGTGCGTGCGATTCTGCGTTCGGACGTCAAAGACCTGACCGTGGTCACCTACGGCGGACCGGATCTCGGACTGCTGTGCTCGGCCGGCAAGGTCAAGAAGGCATACTACGGTTTCGTGTCCCTCGACTCCGCGCCGTTCTACGACCCGTGGTTTGCCAAGGCACGCACCGCCGGTGAGATCGAAGTCCGCGAGATGGACGAGGGCATGGTCAAGTGTGGCCTCGAAGCAGCTGCCGCTCGCCTTCCCTTCCTCCCGATCCGCGCCGGCCTGGGTTCGGATGTCCGCAACTTCTGGGGCGACGAACTCAAGACCGTCACCTCCCCGTACCCCGAGGCCGACGGCCGCTCCGAGACCTTGATCGCGATGCCTGCGCTCAACCTCGATGCGTCGTTCGTTCACCTCAATCTCGGTGACAAGCACGGCAATGCCGCGTACAACGGCGTCGACCCGTACTTCGACGACCTGTACTGCATGGCGGCCGAAAAGCGTTACGTCTCCGTCGAACGCATCGTCGAGACCGAGGAACTGGTCAAATCCGTTCCACTGCAGAACCTTCTGCTCAACCGCATGATGGTCGACGCCGTCGTCGAGGCACCCAATGGTGCGCACTTCACGTTGGCCGGCGAAAGCTACGGCCGCGACGAGAAGTTCCAGCGTCACTACGCCGAGTCCGCCAAGACCCCCGAGTCGTGGCAGGCGTTCGTCGACACCTTCCTCTCCGGCAGCGAAGAGGACTACCAAGCCGCAGTAAAGAAGTTTGCCGATTCATCAAAGGCAGGGGAGCAGGCAAAATGAGCGAATCCACCGTCACCCGCGCAGAGTACGTTGTTCTCGCTTGCGCTGAAATCTTCTCCGGTGCAGGCGAAATCATGGCCAGCCCGATGTCGACGTCGTCCACCATCGGCGCTCGCCTGGCTCGACTCACCACCGAGCCCGACCTGCTGATCACCGATGGTGAAGCCCTCATTCTCGAGGACACTCCGGCCGTCGGAACGAAGGGCCCCGTCGAAGGATGGATGCCGTTCCGCAAGGTGTTCGACGTCGTCGCTTCCGGCCGCCGTCACGTAGTCATGGGCGCCAATCAGCTCGATCGCCACGGCAACCAGAACCTCTCCGCCTTCGGCCCGCTTCAGCAGCCGACGCGTCAGATGTTCGGTGTGCGCGGCGCCCCGGGTAACACCATCAACCACGCGACGAGCTACTTCGTCCCCAAGCACTCCAAGCGAGTGTTCGTCGACAAGGTCGACGTGGTGTGCGGTGTCGGCTACGACCAGATCGATCCCGAGAATCCGGCTTACAAGTACCTGAACATCCCCCGCGTCGTCACCAACCTCGGTGTCTTCGACTTCGGCGGACCAGGAAACACCTTCCGCGCGTTGAGCCTTCACCCCGGCGTCACCGCCGAAGAGGTAGCCGAGAACACCTCGTTCGAGGTTGCCGGACTCGCCGAGGCCGGTATCACCCGTGACCCCACCGCCGAAGAACTTCACCTCATCCGCGAAACCCTCGATCCGCGCAACCTCCGGGACCGTGAGGTCTCGGCATGACCCCCACCCTGAAGACCGCGCTGACCGAACTGGTCGGTGTCGAGTACCCGATCGTGCAGACGGGTATGGGCTGGGTTTCCGGTCCCGCTCTCACGTCGGCAACGGCTAACGCCGGTGGTCTCGGCATCCTGGCTTCGGCCACGATGACGTACGACGAGCTCGAGCACGCGATCAAGAAGACGAAGCAGCTCACGGACAAGCCGTTCGGCGTCAACATGCGTGCCGACGCCACTGACGCCCCGCAACGCGCGGATCTGCTGATCCGTGAAGGCGTCAAGGTCGCGTCGTTTGCGTTGGCTCCCAAGAAGGAACTGATCGCCAAGCTCAAGGACCACGGCATCGTCGTCGTGCCCTCGATCGGTGCCGCGAAGCACGCGGTCAAGGTTGCATCCTGGGGCGCGGACGCCGTCATCGTCCAGGGCGGCGAAGGTGGTGGCCATACCGGCGGTGTGGCCACGACATTGCTTCTCCCCTCGGTTCTCGACGCGGTCGATATTCCGGTCATCGCCGGTGGCGGATTCTTCGACGGCCGCGGGCTGGCTGCCGCACTGGCGTACGGCGCTGCCGGTGTCGCGATGGGAACGCGATTCCTTCTCACCAGCGACTCTTCGGTTCCCGATTCCGTCAAACAGGAGTATCTCAAGCGCGGACTGACGGATACGACTGTCTCCCGCAAGGTCGACGGCATGCCTCATCGTGTGCTCAACACCGACCTGGTCAACAGCCTCGAAGGTTCCAGCTATGCAACCGGTTTGATCGCCGCGGCCAAGAATGCCACGAAGTTCAAGGCCATGACGGGCATGAAGTGGTCGACCCTCGCCAAGGACGGTCTCGCGATGAAGCGGTCGGGTGACCGCACGCTGATGCAGATCATCATGGCAGCCAACACACCGATGTTGCTCAAGGCCGGACTGGTCGAGGGCAACACGGAAGCCGGTGTTCTTGCTTCGGGTCAGGTTGTCGGCATGATCAACGATCTGCCCAGCTGCAAGGAACTGATCGAAAGCATCATGGAAGGTGCCGCGGGGCGTATCGACGCGCTTGCGGCTCTTCGCTGACACAGCTCTATCCGAGTGCGTCTCCCCCACTGCGCTTTACGCGTAGTGGGGGGAGGCGCACTCTTTGCGTTTGTCGGACTATCCCGTCTTCTCCTGCTCGAACCCGTCGATCATTCCGAAATACTGCGAGATCGCTGCTGCCGCCATCTGTACGGGAGCGGCGTTCCTCTTGTCTATCGTGCCGCGAATCAAGGGCCCACAAATCGAGAGACCTACTGGCATGTGGTCGAGCACCCCGATTCGCGCGCCGATACAGCCCATCCCGGAATTGCAGATTCCGAACGCAACTGCGTGTTGGCGAACGTCATTGGCGTTGTGCGACGATGCCACCGATCTGTTGCCGGCGCTCAACAGTGACTTCCCGATGGTCGACGCTTGCGCTGGGATACGTGAGCCGACGCGAGTCTGAAGGTCGGGGACCATCAGGCTCCCGATCTTCTGGATGTAGCGCACATGGTTTCCTTCCAACACCCCGAGGTGCACGGCGTGTCCAGTCACGAAATGCAATTGCTGAAGTAGGGGCGTATCCACTCGATCCACTTTGTTTCGATACAGCGAGAGCGCGCCCAGATCTCCTAGCTTGTCGCCTATCTCGTACTCGAGTCCTTCGCGGCGTAGCCAGTTCATCCTCACGAGTTTCAGTAGCATCCGGTGCACGGACGATCGCGGAATCCCGGTTCGGCGCGCGACCTCCCCCAATGTCAGCCGAGGCGCGTCACGAAAGCAGTCCACCACCACCGACAGTCTGTCGAGAGTTGACATGGGGATGGACTCTTCGGTGATCGGTCCGACCAACATCGATGTCTCCGTTCCGGTGGCCCGCCGCTTCGGCAGCCAACATTCGTTCCGCCCATCTGAGCTTCCGTGGACACACGACGCCAGTACGTTTCCCACGCAGCGGGAGATGCATCTGCATGGGCTCTCACCAGCACCTATACCGATGATCGGTCATGTTCGTTGAGCCCGAATCCATCCCTCGTCACAGTGATGACCGGAGCCCATCAGATCATGCGGCGCCGAGCAGAACGCTTCAAAATCAGGAGGACACATGAATGCTTCATCCCCGTCGACAGGCGTGATCATCACCGGCGGCGCATCCGGAATCGGATTGGCCTCCGCCCGCGCGCTCGCGGCGATCCGACGACCAGTCGCTCTCTGGGATATCGACGAGGCAAAAGCGGTCGATCAGGCAGCAGTGATCTCCTCCGAATTCGGCATCGACGCCATCGGAGTGGGAATCGATCTCACGAGAGCGGACGACTACGCGGCCGCATTGGCCACAACCCGTTCCTCACTTCCCTCCATCGGCGGACTTGTTCACTCCGCCGGGGTCGTCGATATCGGATCCCTCGAAGGAGTGACGCTCGACGTGTGGGAGACGGGTATCAACACCCATCTACGTCCGCTCATCCTGTTGGTTCAACAGTTGATGCCTGATTTCACGGCCAATCCCGGTTCGGCAATAGTCGGAATCGCTTCGATCAACGCAACTTTGGGCAATGCAATCAACCCTGTCTACTCCGCTGCAAAGGGTGGGATGTTGTCGATGGTCCGATCGCTGGCGGACCGACTGGGCCCGGACGGCATTCGGATCAACTGCGTCTCTCCCGGACAGATTCTGACCCCTCTGCTTCAGCCGACCGTAGACGCATTGGGTGACGGGGCATTCGAACGACGCATCCTCCTCGGCAGGCTCGGTCGCCCGGAGGAAATCGCACACGCTGTCCGCTTCCTGCTGTCCGACGAAGCAAGTTACATCACCGCAACGGAATTGGTTGTCGACGGCGGCAACATCTCGTCGCAGCGTATGTGACTTGCCCAGAGATTTA
>NZ_LVCT01000165.1:0-1546 GCF_001647205.1 Rhodococcus sp. EPR-134 | reverse complement strand
AAGAGGTTCGCATCATCGACCAGGGAGAACCTCCCACTCGATTTGCCCGCGGATGGCACTGCCTCGGCCTCGCCAAGGACTACAGCGACGGGAACCCGCATTCCGTCGAAGCTTTCGGTACCAAACTGGTCGTCTTCTCCGACTCGCATGGCGAACTGAAGATCCTCGACGCGTACTGCCGTCACATGGGCGGCGACCTGAGTCAGGGCACGGTCAAGGGCGATTCGATCGCGTGCCCCTTCCACGACTGGAGGTGGGGAGGCAACGGTAAGTGCACCGCGATTCCCTATGCTCGACGTGTCCCCCCGCTTGCCAAGACCCGCGCTTGGACTGCGCTCGAACAAGACGGGCTGCTCTTCGTCTGGCACGACCCCGAAGGCAATCCGCCTCCTGCCGAAGTCGCCATACCGATCATCAAGTCTGCGGAGCACGAGTGGACCGATTGGGTCTGGAAGTCGATAGTCATCGATACGAACTGCCGAGAAATCGTCGACAACGTCGTTGACATGGCGCACTTCTTCTACGTGCACTTCTCGTTCCCCACCTATTTCAAGAATGTCTTCGAAGGACACGTCGCCATCCAGGAGCAGAGCGGCATCAACCGCGACGACATCGTGACCTGGACCGACCCCGACGTACCGAAGTTGGTGTCGAATCTTTCGACAGCGGCCTACCACGGACCGTCGTTCATGATCGACGACTTGCGCTACGTCTACGAGAACTTCACGACCGATTCGGTGCTGATCAACTGCCACTACCCGGTGAGCCCGAACAAATTCGTACTCATGTACGGCATTACCGTCCAGAAGTCCGCAGAGATGCCCGCCGAGTTCGCCGATCAACTTGTCGACGCGATGATCGGATACATCGGTGTCGGGTTCGAGCAGGACATCGAGATCTGGAAGAACAAGACCCGCATCGACAATCCGCTGCTCTGCACCGAGGACGGTCCGGTATACCAACTGAGGCGGTGGTATGAACAGTTCTACGTGGACGTCGCCGACGTCACGCCCGAGATGGTCGACCGTTTCGAATTCGAGATGGACACAAGCAAACCCATCGAAGTGTGGAAGCAGGAAGTCGCTGACAACATCGCACGCAGGGCCGCCGCAGGAGTAGGGCAATGACCATGGAACCGCTGGACTGCGAGCGGTGCGGAACATACGTCCTCGTGGAGAAGAACAGCTGGCATCACACGTCGACCCAGTGGCGATCAGATTCGCGCACGGCATGTTTGGAGTACCGCGACGATGCTGAACCGCCGAGAATTCGATCCGGAAGTTGTTCCGCATTGAGAAATTCCATCAGCAGGGCCGCAATCGACGGGCGGATAACCGTTCCCGAATGACAATCTCCCTCGCGGCCTTGAAGGCTCACCTCATGGCGGCGGCCAACTGCTGAGACAACGTGCCTTTGTTCTCCACCTCGATGGTGTCGCAGCCCTGCCAACGCGCAGTTCTCCGAAGGAGTTCCGCCAACCGCGGCGCAGTGTCGGCGTCCGCGGTGGGTTCGGCCCACGCCGCGCGGACAAGCAGTCGACGGTTCT
>NZ_LVCT01000164.1:0-6885 GCF_001647205.1 Rhodococcus sp. EPR-134 | reverse complement strand
GATCTCGATCCGGTAGTGAAAGTCGAAGAGCCGCAACGCTCGATCGCGTGCCCACACTACCGGGTCGAAGGGTGACAACAGCGCATCCGCACGGATGGACCTGGGACGCTTCGCTCGCGGATCGATCCACACCTCCCTTGCCTTGCCTCGACGCTCCCAGCCGTCGACGGACACCCGGCGCACGCTGCCGGCGTCTTCGAGTTCCTGCAAGGCCGTTCGTGCTTCTGCGCTGGGCAGACGAAAGTAGTCGGCGATGTCGTCGAGGGTGCCGAGACCGTGTGCCTTCACACCCCGCAGCACCAGTTCGCGTATCGCCTCCGACCGCTCGACGTGTGCGTCGAGTATCTCGGGTGCAAGCATCTGCTCGGCCAGGCCGTAACGACGCTCGAAACCGGCGCGCCCCGCCGAGACCACCTCGCCCCAACGGAACAGCGTCTCGAGCCCGACCTTCACGTCGGACCACCCCCACCACGGACCGCGCCGCGTGTTCGCCTCGTGTTCGATCTCGCTCGCCGCCATCGGACCGTTGTCGCGCAACTCCTGCCGCAACCAATCGAGGAAGACGCGCCGATCGGAAGCCCACCCGTCCTTGTCACTCAACGCTTTGGCGCGAAACTGGTCCATCCGCCAGCGGAACAACGGCCACATGTCCACCGGCAAGAACGTTGCTTCGTGACCCCAGTATTCGAGGTATCCCGAACCGGGGGTGAAGGCAAGCTGATCGAGTCTGGATTTGTCGTATGCGCCCAATCGCGCATAAACGGGTAGGTAGTGACTGCGTTCGAAGACATTGACCGAGTCGATCTGCAGCACCTGCAGCCGGTCCATCACGCCGACCAGATTGCGACGCGTCACCGTCGTGGGATGCGATTTGCCGAATCCCTGAGCGGCAAGCGCTATGCGACGGGCAGCTGCCAGTGACACGACTTCGCTCATAGTGGGCCAGACTACGCACACTCACCGACACGCTTCAGGCGGCCGAAGCCCGACGGCCGAACAGTACTGCCGACATGAACACCTGCAACATGGCCGCGTTCTCTGCGGCAGCGTCGAACTTCATCATGCGGCCGACATCCGGGACCAGGTTGAGCGCAGCGTGAACTACGAACTTCGCCTCTACTGCCGACAGCTCAGGACGAATCTCTCCGAGCACTCGCGCCCATTCGACCACGTAAAGCTTCTGGCGATTCTTCAGATCGCTTCGATGACTCGGCAGAAGGTTGTTCATCTCGGAGAAGTAGACCGACATCAATTCGTGCTGTGCAAACGACAACTCCACGTACATCGCCGACAGTGACCGGAGCACTTGTTCGTGCGAAGTCGCGGAGTCGAAGACCGCTGCCGTCGCCAAGTCCAAGCGATCTGCAGCTCGATAGAACACGGCGCCGAGAAGCTCTGCCTTGCTGGGAAAGTAGCGGTACATACCGGACGCGTTCAAGCCGGCGGCCGCGGCGATCTCTTCGATGCTGACGTCGTGATACCCGCGAGAGTCGAAGAGGCGCACGGCTTCCTGCAAGAGACGTTCACGTTTGTTCGTGGTCACGGTTCGAGGTAACGAGGACTGCTCCAAGCGGCTAGCGGTGATTGCACCCTCACCTTGATCTATCGCCAGACACGCGTCGAGCAGAACCTTCTCCATCGCTCGCTGGGGCAGCAACAGGTTATGGACGGTGATACTGCCGATGACGCTGAACATCGCTGCCACGACAAGGGTCTCGTCCCTCGCCGTCATCGCGGGTTCGGAGCGCGAAAGATACCGGGCTACTCGGCGATTGACCGTACTGGCTTGCGCTCGAACGGATTTCCGATCATCGGTGTCGAGAAACCGGCTCTCCCAACGATAGATTCCGGCCGTGCGCCGATTGCGGATCGTCGTTCGTATCACTGCAATCAGATCTTCGCGCAACCGCTGCGCATCGGTTGCCGCAGGCGCAACCGAAACGGCATCGAGGGCACTGGCGAGCGCTCCGGTCAACTCCAGTGCCGCGTGGCGGAACATCGCGTACTTGTTCGGAAAGTGCCGATAGAGCGCCGAACCCGAAATACCGACCGCCGACGCGATGTCGTCGACACTGACAGCAGGATATCCGCGCTCACTGAACGCGATTGCCGCTGCAGCCGCGATCTGCGCCTTGCGGTCCTTTGGTCGCCTCTTGACGGAGTCGGACCTCGGCTGCCGAACAATCCCATTCGACGTCTGCGCGTCGACGAACTGATCGTTCAGGCTCACCGTGTACCCCACTCTCCAGCCCTCACGCACAAAGCACTTCGATCCGCCTGCTCATCAGACGAGAATCAGCATAAGCATGATTCTGAAAACTCGTACACCGATTTCAGCACATCGCGCGTCTAGAGTTTCAGACATGCAGGTAACGCTGCCTTTGATCAGAACACACCACTCACCCTTCGCCACCTCCCCCGTTGCTTCCACCGAGAATCTTCGTTAACAAAACGTTGCCTGTGGCCACCAGCAGTGGGTAGGGTCACCGCTCGAAGCATCCAGCCCGCATCCACGAAGCAATCCGACTGACAGATTCGGAATATTCGTAAACATACACAGGATGTCGATATGAACAGTTCCGATATCTCCACGTCAATGAAGGAAACTCGGTCAACAGGGCTGACAGTTCGACGAGAATTTCGGTTCACATAATGCTTGCTTGGACACATATATGTGTGAGATGCTTCACAGGCAGTTCGCTCGACCGCCAGCGCTCGAACAGTTCGAACTCCGTGCCGAACACTGTTGATCTGCAAAGGAATTCAATTAGATGACGTACGAGCTGCCAGCCGCGAAGGGCCCGGTGCGAGACGTAGCGTTACAGGGGGGCTATCTGATCGGATTCTCGGTTCAGGCACTCTTCGGCCTGTTCACGGCAATCCTGCGCAGACGACTCTCATTGCACGAGACGGTTACTCAGACCCTGTTCATCGGTCGCGTCAGCACCGGCCCGTCGCTGCTTCTCATGATTCCGATCGGTGTATTCATCGCCGTCTCGGTCGGTGAACTGGCCGGCCGGATCGGAGCCGGTGGATATTCCGGAGCTGTCGTAGCTTTCATCATCGTCGGTCAGGCCGCGGCGCTGGTGTGCGCGTTGATGATGGCCGGTGTCGCAGGATCGGCGATCTGCACGGATTTGGGTTCACGAAAGATCCGGGAAGAGATCGACGCGATGGAAGTGATGGGCATCGACGTGATCGAGCGCCTCGTCGCACCGAGATTGGTTGCGGCAGTGATCGTCTCCCTTGCACTGTGTTCGATGGTCACCTTCGGCGGTGTGATCGCGTGCTACCTGTACCACATCTACGTCCAGCATCTTCCGGCCGGAACGTTCATGGCAACGTTCAGTCAGTACGGGCGATCTTCCGACTTCGTCATGGCTTTGGTGAAGGCTGCGGTCTTCGGCATCGCTTCGACTTTGGTCGCCACCTTCAAAGGTCTACATGCAAAAGGTGGCCCACGCGGCGTTGCCGACGCAGTCAACGAAGCCGTGGTCATCGCGTTCGCGCTCGTCTTCATCGTGAACACAGTGTTGTCCGCGCTCTACACCGTAATCGTCCCGGCAGTCGGTGAATTCTGATGTCGCTCGTCGATCTCCGTGTTCGAGCACGTCAAGCGAGCAGACCCCTGCGAACCGCGGGCGACGGCCTCGTCTCCCTCGGTCAGCACGTCACTTTCTACGTCCGCACTATCGCATCGATCCCCTTTGCGCTCACCAAGTACCGCAAGCATGTACTCGGTCAGATCAGCGAGGTCAGCTTCGGCACGAATTCCTTGTTGTCCGGCGGCGGCACCATCGGGATCGTCTTCGCGATGTCGCTGGCCGCGGCGATGATGTTGGGCGTCGAGACCCACCGGGGCCTCGAGCTTGTCGGGATGACCTCGCTCTCCGGCATGCTGTCCGCGGTTGCCAACACCCGTGAACTGGCCCCTGTTGTCGTCGCGATCGCGTTGGCCGCCAAGGTCGGAACGGGTTTCACCGCCCAGATCGGGGCCATGCGTATCTCCGACGAAATCGACGCGCTGGACTCGATGGCGATCCGATCGATCCCCTTCCTCGCGGGTACCCGGGTGATCGCTGCCATGATCTGTGTCATCCCGATCTACATGATCGGACTCCTGGCCAGTTACCTCTCGACCCGACTGGTCGTCGTGTTCTTCAACGGCGCATCGGCCGGTACTTACGACTACTTCTTCCATCTGGCGATCTCTCCGCAGGATCTCCTGTACTCGGGTCTCAAGGCCGTGGTGTTCGCCGCTGTTGTCGCGCTGGTTCACTGCGCGTACGGCTACTATGCCTCCGGTGGTCCGGCCGGCGTCGGGCAAGCGGCCGGGCGCGCGCTCCGGACTGCGATCCTCGCGATCGGAATCCTCGACGTACTGATGACTTTCGCGCTGTGGGGCCTCGTGCCCCAGATCCCGGGAATGGGGGTCTGAGCCGTGGACAGACTCACTACACGCACGAAGATCGTGTACGCCCTTCGCGGCGCGATCGCCATAGTCGTAGCCGTCGCCGCCGCCGTGACAATGGTTCTACGCGGTTCGGGAAATCTCGAGCAGAGCACCGACATCTTCGTCGCTGTTCCAGCCACAGCCGGTCTCATCAGCGGTGAAGCTCCGGTTCGGTACCACGGCGTCAACGTCGGCCGAATCGGCGAAATCGAATCAGGAACCGCCGAATCCGTTGTGCAGTTGCAGATTCAGACCGATGACGCGTCGAAGATTCCCGCTGACGTGGTGGCTCGCGTTGTTCCACGCACGTTCTTCGGCGACATCTACATGCAGCTCGTGGACAGTCCGAATGAGCAGGGCCAGACGACTCTGGCGGACGGAGACGAGATCCACATGGACGACGGTCCCGAAGCCGTTGCGCTCTACGACGTGTACACCAAGTTGGTGGGCGTCCTCACTGCGATGCAGCCCGAGAAGTTGCAGACAGCCCTGACTGCGCTGGGCCAGGCGCTCGACGGAAACGGAGCCGAGATCGGTACCACGATAGACAATCTCAGTGCCGCGTCCGGCGTACTGACACCCGCCGCACACCAATTCCTCGAATCGACACCCGAATTCAAGTCGGTCGTCGACGCGTTGGACCGTGCGACCCCCGACATTCTCGATACCTTGGCAGCCGCCACAACCGTCTCGAACGACATGGTCGCCAACAGAGCGAATCTCGAGTCCTCGATCGGCGCGGCCGCAGTCTTCGCCGCTACCGTCGACGATTTTGTCGGGGCGAACAACCGAAACATCATCACTGTGATCGATTCCGCCGGAAAGATACTCGCAACCACCGCGGCCAATCCCGGAGGACTGCGTTCCACCCTCGCCAATGCCAGTACGTTCGGCGCCGCGGGCGCTCGAGTCTTCGCCACCGGAAAGTTCGACATCACAGCAGTTGCCACGTTCGCCGAACCGCTCCCATACACGGGTGATGATTGCCCGCAGTACGGTGACTCGCGCGGAGCACAGTGTTCGGGCTCCAACCTGACGCCTGAACAACCCGTCAGTGCCCCGGTCGTGGGCGGCGTAGCCGAAGCGGCCCCCCTGCGGTACCTCGAAGATCAACTACTGGGCGGATCGCCGGAACCCTCGGATACCCCCAACCCGGCAACAACACTGATGTTGGGGCCGATGGTCAGAGGTAACGAGGTGACCGTCCCGTGAAGGTCCGTCCTGGCCAGGTAATTCGGTTGTCACTCTTCTGTCTCACCGGCGTCGCCTGCGCGTCGTTCGTGGCGAACACGTTGTCGGTCCCGGTTCGCGGAAGCACCGATTCGTACTCGTTCGAGTTCACCGACGTCGAAGGACTCAACCCGGGCAACCCGGTCACCATGTCGGGTGTGCGTATCGGCCGCGTGGACTCGGTTGCGTTCGCCGACAACGGAGGCGGGACGAGCAAGGCGATCGTCGACGTCGAAATCGAGTCGCGATATTCCCTCGAGTCGGATGTCCGTGCCGCCGTGCGCTACGGCGACATGCTCGGTGCTCGATATCTGGCACTGACGCAGGACGACAGCGCAACAACGGTATCCGCACGACAGCTCGAACCAGGTGACACGATACCGCTGGCGCAGACAACACCGCCGATCAACTTGACGGCCCTGATGAACGGGTTCAAACCGTTGTTCGCCGCGCTGCAGCCCGAGCAGGTCAACACGCTCACGCGAAGTTTTGTCGAAACCTTCAACGGCCAGGGCCAGGCAATGACCACCCTGCTCGACCAGATCGCGACCATGAGTTCCGGCCTGGTCGACCGTCAGGACGTCTTCGCGCAACTACTCACGAACATGAACACTCTTCTCACCTCCGTCGACGAGCGTCAACCCGAATTGGTCGGTCTGTTGGACGGTTTGAACGATCTGAGTACTTCCGTCGTCGGGCAGAACGATCAACTGGTCTCGCTCTTGGATCAGGGAAACCGCACTGTCTCGTCCTTGGCTCAGATCATGGCCGGGTCGAACGGTGCATTCGGTCAGACCGTGCAACAACTCGAAAGTGTCACCGGGAGTTGGATTGCGAGCACCGACGAGTTCAACAGACTTCTCGTCAACCTTCCCCAGTTCGCCGACGCCGCCAACCGGATCGGAAGTTACGGAAGTTTCATCAGCCTGTATCTGTGCAATTTCACTCTGAAGGCAGGCGACATGGAAGCCAACATCTTCGGTCCGACACACTCGCCGGTGTGCTCATGATGTTCCTGGTCAAGCTGATCGACGTGTTCGTCGGCATCATGCTCTTCCTGTTCAAAGGGGATCGCCGTCGCAGCGGTAGCGGCACCGCTCTCGCCCTGGGCAGTCTCGGAATCTTCGTTCTGGTGGTGGGACTCGGCGCCGCCTTGGGCATTCCGAAGCTCTGGTACAACGTACGCACGTCGGCATACACAG
>NZ_LVCT01000163.1:0-38229 GCF_001647205.1 Rhodococcus sp. EPR-134 | reverse complement strand
AGCGTCCAACGCAGCATCGTGCTGTTTCCGACCGCCTCGATGTCGAATCGGATGACGGCGTCGGGTCGGTCCGGCCAGATCGACGACCAGATCACCAACTCCGGTTCTTCAGCCCTGACGATCTCCGGTGCGATCTCGCTCTCGAGAAGTTCCAGCCAGTGCCGGGCGGGCTGGCGGTACGGATCGATCAATGCCTCGAACATGAAGCGCAGGCGGCGGCTGGCTCCGGCGCCTCGTCGCGACTTGCTGCATGACACGAGCGTAACCGCCTCTCAAGGGCATACCTCTGCCGTCACCCTGCAAGATCCACGAAAACCGGGATAAATCGGACACTGTCGGAGGACACTCAGGAGCACATCCGTCTGGGAGGGCCGCTCATGCGTAAACGCCATCAGGTTCTGCTTGCAGTGTCCGCAGCGATCGGACTGTCGCTGACGCCGATCAATGCGTCGGCAACACCGAGCACGGGAGTACACGGAGAAATCCTCGGGCAGGTGACTTTCGACGGCAAGGACTACATCCTGCGCCAGATCACCATCGACCCCGGCGGTTCCACCGGTTGGCACTTCCACGACGGGACGCTCTACGCGCTGATCGCGCAGGGCACGTTGAGCCACTACCGATCCGATTGCTCCGTCGACGGGATCTACAGCGCCGGAAATACTTTGATCGAACCGAGCGGTTCAGATCATGTGCACATCGGAAACAACTCGCAGACAACACCATTGGTGCTCGAGGTCGTCTACGTCAATCCGGCGGGCAGCCCCCTCTCCGAAGATGCTGCGCCTCCTAACTGCCAACTACCCGGCTGACGGGGCAGAAGAGTTAAACCGCACCGGCATCGATTCGAGCCCGGACACGAAGTTGGCCGCACGCCGCTGCAACGGCGCGTCGGTGGCAAGTTCCATGTCCGGCAGCCTGGCGAAGAGTTGCTCGAACATGATCCGTCCCTCCAACCTGGCCAGCTGATTGCCCAGACAGAAATGAGTTCCGAAGCCGAAGGCCACGTGCGGATTCGGTGTGCGGCCGACATCGAACCGTTCGGCGTTCAGGAACACGGACTCGTCGAAATTTGCCGATTCGAAGAGCAGCAGCATCTTCTCACCTGCCTTCAGCTGCGCGCCGAAGAAATCGGTGTCACGGGTCAGGGTTCGAGCCATGTTCTTGATCGGCGAGGACCACCGCAGCATCTCCTCCATTGCCAAGGGAATGGCATCGGGATCGTCGACTAGCTCCCGGCGCTGGTCCGGATGGCGCAGTAGCTGTTCCATGCCGCCGCTGAGCACGTGCCGTGTGGTCTCGTCACCGCCGATCAGGATCAGCAGGGATTCGTTGACGATTTCCTGATCGGAGAGGGCTTCGCCGTCGACCGCACTGTGAATCAACGTGCTCACCAAATCGTCGGCCGGGTCGCTCCTCCGCTCGGCGATGGTTCGCATCATGTACGCGGTGAAATCGACGTACGCAACCATCATGGCCTGCAGTTGATCCTGGGAAGCGTTGCTTCCCAATGCCTTCACCAGATCCTCCGACCACCGCAGAAACAACGCGCGTTCCTCCGGACGGACACCCAACATGTCGCCGATGACGGCCATCGGCAGCGGTGCCGCCAGGTCTGCGACGAAGTCGGCTTCTCCTTTCTCACAGACGGCGTCGATCAGTTGATCGCAGATCTCCCGGATACGGCCGGCCTTGGCTTCGACCTTCTTACGTGTGAAACCCGCATTGACCAAGCGTCGACGTGTGAGGTGCTGCGGGTCGTCCATGTCGATCATCTGCGGCAATGGACCGGTTTCGGGGCGGATGCCACCGGCGTTGGAGAACAGTTCGGGATCCCGCTCGGCTGCGACGACGGCGTCGTAACTCGCGGCCGCGGTGATTCCGTTGGCGTCGTCTCGGTACACGGGCTCGTGATCACGCATCCAGGCGTATGCGTCGCGCACATTCCCGAGGTCTCCGCTGTAGAAGCGTCCGTCGATCAAATCGAAGGTCGGTCTGGTAGCCATCACTCCACCTCTCGCACAACCCTTGCCTCAATAAGTAGAACCTGTTCCTATATAGCGTGGGGCGTTTTCACCGAAGCCGGACCGGAAAACCTCCAGAAGCAGCACGCGAGCCCGCCGGAGCAACGACCAGGAGACACGCATGGACGACGACACCGCCTCAGCGGGCATACCCACTTTCACCGGCACATCGATACTGGTGACCGGCGGCGGTAGTGGCATCGGCCTGGGCATCGCTCGTTCGCTGGTTGGGTCCGGCGCTCACGTCACGATCTGCGGACGCAACAAGGAGAAACTCGATGCTGCCGCCGAATCGATCCGGCAGTCGAGTCCGGAAGGATCGGTCAGCGTCTCCCCCGCCGACGTCACGATCGAGACAGACGTCGTCGCCGCCGTCGCCGCGGCGGTGTCCGTCACCGGAAAGCTCGACGGAGTCGTGGCCTGCGCCGGCGGGAACGAAACCATCGCACCGGTCACGCAACTCGACGTCGACGCCTGGCGCCGCACCGTCGACCTCAACGTCACGGGGACCATGCTGACGATCAAGCACGGCGCGCGGGCACTGGTGGCAGGAGGCGGTGGATCCATCGTCGCGATCTCGTCGATCGCCAGCAGCAACACACATCGCTGGTTCGGCGCGTACGGCGTCTCGAAGTCCGGCGTCGACCACCTGGTGCAATTGGCGGCAGACGAACTGGGCGCCAGCAACATTCGTGTCAATGCGATCCGGCCGGGTCTGACCCGAACGGATCTGGTCGCGCTCATCACCGACGGTGGCCCCATCCTGGACGACTACCTGGCCAACACGCCGCTCGAACGCGTCGGCGAGGTCGAGGACGTCGCCGGACTCGCTTCTTTCCTACTCGGACCGCAATCCACCTGGATCACCGGGCAGATCATCAACGTCGACGGAGGCCAAATGCTGCGCCGCGGACCGGATTTCCGCTCGATGCTCGAACCCGTCTACGGCTCCGACGGACTCCGTGGGGTGGTAGCGCCATGAGCTACACGATTCTGGGCAAGAGGGTCGAGATGCCCGTCGAAGTTCGCACCGCGTCGGCCTTCATGGCGTTGTACTCGGTACCGAGCACAACCGCGCAGTCGATCATCGACTACACCGGCTTGACCGTGCTCCAGTACCGCCCCGGCCGGGCGCTGTGCGGCCTGGTTTTTGTCGACTACATCGACGGGGATCTGGGGCCGTACAACGAATTCGGAGTGACGTACATGGTGCGCAGCCACACTGCGCCTCCCGAAACCTCGGTGCTGGGAGATCTACGTTCGCTCGCTGCCGGAACTGCAGGGGCACTCATTCACGAGTTGCCGGTGGACGGCGAGTTCACCAAGGCCGCCGGCCGGGAAATCTGGGGATTCCCGAAGGTGCTCGCCGAGTTCGACACCGAGCACGTCGGCTCGGTCAAGCGCGGATCGGTCTCGCGCGACGGCAAACTCATCACACAGTTGAGTGTGAAATCCGGCGTCAGCGTGCCGGGCGGCGGAGCCAACATGTCGTTGGCCGCGTACTCACATCTCGACGGCGCCACCAGGTGCACGTCGTGGGACATGGCACCGACCGGCGTCAAATCGCGCCCTGGTGGAGCCGAGGTTCAACTGGGCAGTCACCCGATGGCGGCGGAGCTTCGGAAACTGGGACTCCCCCGCCGGGCCCTGATGACCACGACCATCAAGAACCTGGCGATGACGTTCGGGGAGGCCACAACAATCTGAGTGTCGGCCGACGGCACCCCTTTCGGTCACGTGTGACTCGGGCTACACTCCTGGACGGTTGACCAACTCGCGTCAGACCGCCCGAAAGGACACTCGTGCAGATCACCCGACGCACCGTACTGGCAGGCGCTGCCGCCGCACCTGCGCTCGCCGCTCTGTCGACGAACCAGGCCGTCGCAGCTTCGCCGGCACGCACCGTTTCACCCGCACGCACCGACAAGTCGTCGGCGTCACTGCAGGTGGGCGTCGGAATTTCCGACGTGACCGGACCGGTCGCCGAAGTCGGCATGATGGGCTACTCGAGCTTCGATCAACGCGCCGAAGGCCTGCACCAGCGAATGCGCGCACGCGCCTTCATCTTCGAGTCCGGCGGGTCGCGGGTCGCCTACGTGTGCGTCGACAACTGCATGATCTTCCAGTCCGTTCACGACGAGGTCCTGCGCCGACTGGCCGGGAGGTTCGGTGACATCTACACCGAACGCAACGTCATGTTGACGGCCATCCATTCACACGCGGCATGTGGTGGGGCCTCGCACAACTACGCGTACAACCTCGCAGTTCTCGGCTTCGAACTGCAGGTGTTCGAAGCCGAGGTCAACGGCATGGTCGAGGCGATCAGCGCTGCGCACGAGAACCTGGCGCCAGGCACGGTCCGTTTCGGGCGGTCCGATCTCACCGACGCCAGCGTCAACCGATCGCGAGTGGCGTTCGACCTCAACCCCGAAGAGGACAAGGCCTACTACCCCGGTGGCAACGACCACCACATGCGTGTCATGCGTATCAGTCGGGGCAGCAAGGACATCGGAGCGATCAACTGGTTCGCCACCCACTGCGCCTCGCTTACGAACGAGAACCATCTCATCTCCGGGGACAACAAGGGCGCCGCGGCGTACTTCTGGGAGCACGACGACCAGGGCGTGCGCTACCTCGACGGCGACACCAGCTTCATTGCTGCGTTTCCGCAGACCAACAGCGGCGACATGTCACCCAACCTCTTCCTCGAGCCCGGACGCGGACCGACCGAAGACGAATTCGAGAACGCACGCATCATCGGGCTGCGCCAGGTAGCGGCAGCTCGAACTGCCTTCGACGCGGCGTCCGACACCGTCACCGGTGGCGTCGACAGTCGGATCATGTACCTGGACATGGCAAATCAGGTGGTGAGCGGAAGATTCACCCCCGACGGACGCGAGCACCGCACCGCTCCGGCCGCGATCGGCGCGGCAATGAGCGCCGGAAGCGTCGAGGACGGACCGGCAATCCCGATCTTCCCCGAGGGCACCCGAAACCCCATGATCGACGCCCTGGGCGGTATGGATGCTCCTGTGCCTCAATGGCTTCAGGATGCACAGGCGCCCAAACTCGTAGTCGTTCCGGTCGGCCTGCTGCCACCGGGAGGATGGGTGCCGAACGTACTCAAGATCCAGATCCTGCGGATCGGTCAGTTCTACATCGTCGGTGGCCCTGCGGAATTCACCATCGTCTCCGGATTACGAGTGCGTCGAACCGTCGCCGAGGAGCTTGGAATTCCGCTCGAGAACGTCATCTTCCAGGGCTACGCGAACTCGTACTCGAGCTACTGCACCACGCCACAGGAATACGATTCGCAGCAGTACGAGGGCGGTTCGACGATGTTCGGTCGTTACACACTGCCGGCCTATCAGCAGGGGTATGCCGCCCTTGCAGCCGCGATGCGCGACGGCACCGAACCTCCTCGCGGCCCCGCTCCGGCCGACCTGTCCGGGTTCCAACCCAGCTTCGGACCTGGCGTCGACTTCGACGAGCCCTTGCCGGGAACACAATTCGGCGATGCGACCGTCCAGCCCGGCGACAGCTCACCGGGTGCGCAGGTTGCCGTCGAGTTCGTCACCGGCCACCCCAAGAACGACACTCACCGAAACGGGACCTTCTACGAGATCCAGCGCAATACCGGCGGATCCTGGACACGGGTCGCCGACGACAACGACTGGTCCACCAAACTGCACTGGCGCCGGGTCGGGAGCAACGGTTCCGTCGTGCGCATCACGTGGGATGTTCCGGCCGATACTCCGGCGGGTACGTATCGAGTCCAACACTTCGGTGCGTCGAAGGCTCGGGGTAGCGGCGCGATCACGCCCTTCTCCGGGTTGACGTCCGAATTCCGCCTCACCTGACCCGCGTGAACGTATCGCTCCCCTTGTTGGACAAGGGGAGCGATACGTTCACGCGATGGGGTCAGAGCGCAATGGCCAGGTTCAGGCGGCGGTCGGGTGCAGCGAGGTGCTCATCGTCGACTGCTCTGACGCTGCCGGGCGGTCGATCTTCGCCGCGACGATCAGGACCAGCAGACCGGCGACGGTGACCGCCGCCCCCATCCAGATCGGGGAGGTGAAGCCGAGTCCCGCGGCGATGGTGATTCCGCCCAGCCATGCCCCGAGCGCGTTGCCGACGTTGAAGGCGGCAATATTTGCACCCGACGCCATGGTCGGTGCGGCCGACGCGTAGTTCATGATCCGCATCTGCAACCCGGGCACCGTCGCAAAACCGAAGGCGCCCATGAAGAACAGTGAGATCACGGTCATGACCTTGCTCTCGGCGGTGGCGGCGAACACGATCAGAACGACGGTCAGGATCGCGAGAATCCAGACCAGCGACTTCGTCAGCGAGCGGTCGGCCGCCCTGGCGCCGAGGAAGTTACCGACGAACAGGCCCGAGCCGAAGAGGATGAGCAGCCACGGAACGCTGGACGTCGCGAAGCCGGTGACCTCGGTGAGGGTGAAGGCGATGTAGGTGAAGGCTCCGAACATTCCGCCGTAGCCGAGGATGGTGATGGCGATCGAGAGCCATACCTGCTTGTTGCGGAATGCCCCCAACTCTCCGCGCAATCCGCCACCGGTCGTGCTGGCGGGCGTCGTCGGGACGAGTGCTGCAATTCCGATCAGTGCGATGACGCCGATGACGGTGATGGCCCAGAACGTCGAGCGCCATCCGAGTTGCTGGCCCAGCAGCGTGCCGAACGGAACGCCGAGAACGTTGGCGATGGTCAGGCCCGCGAACATCATCGCGATGGCGCCGGCGCGCTTGTTGGGCGCGACCATGTCGGCGGCAACCACCGAGCCGATTCCGAAGAACGCACCGTGGCACAGCGCCGCGACGATGCGTCCGCCCATCATGACCTCGTAGGAGGGAGCGAGCGCGGACATCAGGTTGCCGATGATGAACAGCACCATGAGCGAGAGAAGGACCTTCTTGCGCTCGAAGCGGGTGACGGCAGCGGTCAGGAGGATCGCGCCGATCGCCACCGACAGTGCGTAGCCCGAGATCAGGTAGCCCGCGACGGACTCGGTGACCTCGAAATCAGCCGAGACCTCGGGCAGGAGGCCCATGATGACAAATTCGGTGAGGCCGATCCCGAACCCGCCCATAGCGAGGGCAATGAGACCCAATGGCATCTCGATGTTCCTTTCACAGATTTACGCGTAAGCCGTTAGCGGGCGTGTGCATTAGTTGCAGGCGCGCTATAAATAGTTGCACGCGCGCGCTACATGCGCAAGCTGGTAACCTGGAGTCGCAGGAAACGGACAAGGAGAATCACATGGGGATCGCCGACGACGCCGTCGAAATCCGTTCGCAAGGGTGGCGCACGCTCGCAGCACTGCACGGCGCCCTCGACACCGAACTGGAACGCGCGCTCCAGCGTGAGCACAAACTGTCCGTCGTCGAATACACCGTCCTCGACGCGTTGAGCCGCCAGGACGGCTGGCACATGCGGATGGCTCAGTTGGCTCGCGCTGCCGCACTGAGCAGCAGCGCCACGACGCGCTTGGTCAATCGACTCGAAGATCGAGGACTATTGACGCGCATCCTGTGCGCCGACGACCGTCGAGGCATCTACACCGAGCTGACGCCGGCCGGCCGCGAGCTTCTCGAAAGCGCACGGCCGACGCACGACGCCACCCTCGAGGCCGCGCTCGACGAGGCATGCAAGACACCCGAACTCGCGCCACTGGTGCGCGCCCTCCACGAGCTCCCCGTCGGCTAGAAGTCTGCCGGAAGCAGGGCACGCTCTTTGATGCCCGAGACCACCTGAGCGACAAACACACTCGCATCGACGACCACCCGCCCACCACGCGCGGGGACCAGAACGTCGACGGTGCCGCCGTGCACCTCGTTGTCCCCGATCACCGCGATGTACGGGTCACGGTGAGTGCGTGCCTCGCGGATGCGACGTCCCAACGATCCGTCAGGCGCGATCGCCACTCGAACATCGCGAGCCTCGAGATCGGCCCGCAAACGCTCGGCCTCAACCTGGTGCCGGTCGCCGACGGGCAGAATCGAGACTTGGTTGGGTGCCAGCCACGGCGGCATCCGCCCTTCGAACCTTTCGATCAAAAGCGCAGTCATGCGTTCCATCGACCCGAGCAAGCCCCGATGGATCATGACGGGGCGAACCTTGGATCCGTCCTCAGCGGTGTACTCGAGGTCGAACCGCTCCGGTTGATTGAAGTCGAGTTGCACGGTCGAGAGTGTTTCCTCGCGGCCGTGCGCGTCTCGCACCTGGACGTCGATCTTGGGACCGTAGAACGCTGCCTCCCCCTTCGCTTCCACGTACTCGATCGAGCGTGCATTCAGCGCCCCGCGAAGGTGATCCTCGGCGTCCGCCCACTGCTCGTCGGTGCCGAGGTACTGCCCCTCTCCCCCTCTGATCGAGAGGCGGTACTTCCGTTCGGCAATCCCCAGAGTCGAGTAGCAGCGCTCGATCGCGTCGAGCGCGACGATCACTTCCGCTTGCACTTGTTCACGACTACAGAAGACATGTGCGTCGTCGAGATTGATCTGCCGGACTCGACTCAATCCGCTGAGAACACCGGAGAGTTCGCTACGGAACATCGAGCCGAGTTCACGAACGCGGAAAGGTAGCTCGCGATAACTACGACCGCGAGCGGCGAATACCTGAGCGTGATGAGGACAGTTAGCCGGACGAAGGAGAAATGACTCTCCGCCTATCTTCATTTCGGGAAACATGTCGTCCGAGAACTTGGACCAATGCCCAGATCTCTCGTACAACTCTTTCTTCGCCATAACGGGGGTATAGACACCCCGGCATCCGGATCGCGCTGCTTGTTCGGCGGCGAGCTTTTCGAGTTCGTTCCTGATGATCGCGCCGTCCGGTAACCAGAGTGGGAGGCCGGCCCCGACGGTGGGGGTGGTGGCGAAAAACTCCAGGTCGCGCCCGAGTTCGCGGTGGTCAACGCTCATGAGAGCTCTCCAAATCGTTCAAGGGGAGACGCACACGGAGCGACGAAACAGGAAAGCCCCGGGGCGATAACTCCCGGGGCTGAAAGGGTTCGGTCAGCAGTTGCTAAACGATGCGCCGGAAGAGAACCGGCGTCGTCGTGTTGTGCGCAATACTGACCATGTACGTGAGGTTACATCAACTTCCGACCCACCTACAGCCCGAATTGTCGGGCCTCTATGCTGACGCAACTGGGAAGGCGCAGCAGTAGCCAACGAAACACCCACGAAGAGCGAAGTTTCGGCAATCATGTCCGAACGTGAGGTTCTCGGATATGAGGAGGATGTGCGACGGTGCCGGACCACTTGCTCGAACAGTTGATCACCATTCCTTTGTTCACGGGAATCATCGGGTACATCACCAATTGGTCGGGCGTCCTGATGCTTTTTGCGCCGATCAACTTCCAGGGGATCAAAGTGCCCGGCCTCAAACTGCTCTTCCCGTTCCTCCCCCGGCGCGTTCAGGTGATCCCCGCGATCACCAGCGACGGCAGATTCGGTTGGCAAGGCATCGTCCCCTCGCGGGCGGAGAAGATGGCGTCGATCGCCGTCGACAAATCCCTCGCGAAAGTCGGCAGCATCGCCGATTTCTATCGCGTCCTGGACCCGGACAGCATCGCCGAGCACTTGGTGAACATTTCTCGCAGTGAAGTGCGCGGCGTGGTCACCAGAATCATGACGGCCGAGAATCCTCAGCTCTGGCACAACCTTCCGACGTCGGTGAAGGAAGCCGTCTTCCGCAAGGTGGAGGACGATCTGCCGGCCAGCGTGCGCATGATCACCGACCGCATCGAAGAGGACATCGACGAGTTCATCGACGCGAAGCTGATGGTGATCCGCTACCTCTCCTCGCACCCCAAACTGCTCAACGACATCTTCCGCACGATGGGCAACAAAGAGCTCAGGTTCATGCAGAACTTCGGCTTCTACTTCGGGTTCCCGATGGGCTTCGTGCTCGTCGGAATCCTCCATCTGGTTCCGCAGTGGTGGGTGCTTCCCATCGGTGGCGTGATCATCGGGTACATCGTGAACTACCTCGGAATCACGATGATCTTCGAACCGATCACCCCCAGCCGTTGGGTGCCGTGGCGGCAGGGACTGTTCCTGAAACGCCGCACCGAGAGCATCGCCGGGTACGCAAAAACCCTCGCCGATCACGTCGTGACGCTCGAGAACATCGGCACCGAACTCCTCGAAGGTCCCCGCTCGGACCGAACGCGGCGGATGCTCGATCAGGTACTGCGCGAATCCGTCGACGACGCAGCCGGCTGGGCAAAGTCGGTGGTCAAGATGACCGTCGGTTCGCAGAGCTACAAGCGTCTGCCTGGACTGGCCACCACCGAAGTGCTCGACCTGTACCCCCGGGTCTTCGAGGATGCGGAGTTCGCCGAGAACCAGTCGGAGAAGATTCGTGTCTTCGTCACCGAACGCATGAGCATCCTTTCACCGGAAGATTTCAGCGAACTACTACGCTCAGCCGTCAAGCAGGACGAGTGGCTGTTGTTCGTACACGGGGCCGTGCTGGGCTCGTTTGCCGGTTTCCTACACCTCGCAATATTCGGAGTATGAGCATGAGTGAGCACGACCATCGCATGATCGTCGAAGCGGAATCGTACGACTGGGCTGCGGACATCGCGCCGGTCGAATCCGTCGAAAAGCGTCTGATCCGTAGCCTTGTCGGGCTTACCGCCACGACGACGCTCACGTCGATCAAGCTGACGGGTTGGGCTTTCGGAACGGCGAAGGAGGCGACGCGGCAGATCGTTCAGGCCGCCGCCGAAGCCGCGGCAGAGGCTGCAGAATCCGCCAACGTGCAATCCGAACGTCGGGCCGAGAACACCAACGGAGACGGCTCGCGGACGGAGAACCTGCGGGCAGCAATGGCAACTCGTACCAATCGCAAGCAGAGCGTGGAGGCCACTCTCGCGGCGCTGCGGGCACGTGGCGACAGGTTGCTGGACCGTTCCGCGGACGTGACCGATCGTGACGATCTGCACCCGGCCTACGACCGGATCCTCGACGAGATCGCACCCGACGAAGCTCGAATTCTTCGGTTGTTGGCCACCTCCGGTGCGCAACCGAGCGTGGACGTACGCACGGCGCGGCCGTTCGGTGTCGGCTCGGAGATGATCGACGAGGGTCTGTCGATGATCGGAGAACTGGCGGGCTGTCGACATCTGGACCGCATCAGCGCGTACCTGAACAACCTGCATCGGCTCGGTTTGGTGGCGTTCTCACGCGAGCCCGTCGAGGCCGACCGGTACCAGGTGGTCGAGGTGCAGCCATCGGTGATCGAGGCGGTCAAGCGCGCCGGCCGATCGAACAAGATAGTGCGTCGTAGCATCCTGTTGACGCCGTTCGGTGACGACTTCTGTCATACCTGTTTTTCTCTGTAGGGCCTCCGGCCCTGTGCGCCTTTTTGGTAGTTACCACTACCAAAAAGGCGCACAGGGGGCTTGCCCCCTACAGCCAGGTATCTTCTGTCGTGGTCGTCAGGAACGCTTCCAGATCGTCACGCCAGGTAGCCGGAACAGTCTTGTCCGGCTCGATGCCCGTGTACTGCCCGCGATAGAAGAGCAGCGGGCGTTCGGTCTTGATCTCACTCATCGACGACACCCGACCGAAGACGACGTAGTGATCGCCGCCGTCGTGGACGGTTTCCACCGTGCAGTCGATGTGTGCAAGGGACTTGTCGATGATCGGCGAGCCCAGAGGCGATGGCGTCCAATCGATGCCGGCGAACTTGTCCGGCTCACGTGACCCGAAACGAGCACACACCGCCTGCTGTTCCTCCGCCAACACGTTGACGGCGAACTTACCGGTCCGCTCGATTGCCGCCCACGACCGAGAACCCTTGGTGGGGCAGAACAACACCAAAGGCGGGTCGAGTGACAGGGCCGCGAAAGACTGACATGCGAACCCGACAGGCTCACCGTCGTCGACTGTCGTGATGATGGTGATACCCGTGCAGAATTGCCCGAGAACCGTGCGGAACTGGCGTGGATCGATCGCCTGCTCCGCACTCACCGACGCGTCGGGCGAACTCACGGCTTCATTCCCACCGTGAAGTCGTGACCCCACAGGCTCACGGCCGTGCTTTCCCTCGCGATCCAGTTTTCGTCCTCGACCTCTAGCCCCTCACAACCGAATTCGATGTCGAACCCGCCTGGAGTCTTCATGTAGAACGAGAGCATCTCGTCGTTGACGTGGCGACCGAGAGTCGCCGACATCTTGACCTTCTTGCGCAGTGCCCGGTCGAGGCACAGTCCGACGTCGTCGGAGTTCTCCACTTCGAGCATCAGGTGCACGATGCCCGTCGGGTTGGGCAACGGCAGGAACGCCAAGCTGTGGTGACGCGGGTTGCAGCCGAGGAACCTCAGCCACGCCGGGTCGCCGTCCGCGGGCCGGCCGACCATCTGCGGAGGCAGACGCATCGAGTCGCGAAGCTTGAATCCGAGTACGTCGCGGTAGAACCGCAGCGAAGCATCGTCGTCATCGGTGGTGAGCACGACGTGGCCGAGGCCCTGCTCACCCGTCACGAACCTGTGCCCGTACGGGCTCACGATCCGGCGGTGTTCGAGAGCAGCTCCGTGGAACACCTCGAGGGAGTTGCCCGAGGTGTCCTCGAACGCGATCATCTCGACGACGCGACGGTCCTTGAGCTGCTCCGCCGTGCCTTCCTTGAACGGAACACCGGCTGCCGACAACCTGTCACGGATATCCTGCAGCTCAGCGGCATTCGCGGTTTCCCAACCCGAGACGAGCAGACGGTCCGTGTCGTTCGGAACGATGACAAGACGCGCCGGGAAGTCGTCCATACGCAGATACAGCGATTCCGCGTCGACGCCCTTGCCCTCGATCATTCCGAGGATCTTGAGTCCGTATTCGCGCCACGCAGCCATGTCGGTGGCCCCGATGCGCATGTACGCCAGAGATCGAATACCCATCATTTACCTCCGTCGAGCAGGAAGTCGGTTGCGAGCCGGTTGAATTCGTCGAACTTCTCGAGCTGCGCCCAGTGACCGCAACCGCCGAAGACGTGGAGCTGCGCGCGCGGGATCATCTTGAGCGCGACCAGTGCGCCGTCGAGAGGGTTGACCCGATCCTCACGGCCCCAGATCAGCAACACACGCTGACGAAGCTTGTACGCCTCGCGCCAGAGCATGCCGAGCTCGAAGTCACCGCTGGAGAAGGACTTACCCATCGCCTTGGCCGCAGCCAGCGACTCGGGAGTGCTGGCGGCAGCAAAACGTTCGTCGACGAGTTCCGGCGTGATCAGCTTCTGATCGAAGACCATGATCCGCAGGAATGCTTCGAGGTTTTCTCGGGTGGGCTGGTAGCTGAACTTTCCGAGGTTCTTGACGCCCTCGGTGGGGTCCGGCGCAAACAGGTTGACACTCAGACCGCCGGGGCCCATCAGAACGAGGCGACCCGCACGGTCCGGGTAGTCGAGCGCAAAGCGAACAGCAGCGCCACCACCGAGCGAATTGCCCAGCAGATCAACGCGACCGGTGATCTCGAGCGTGTCCAGGAGATCATTGAGCGCCGACGCACTGTGCACGAAGTACTGCGGATGCTCCGTCGGCTTGTCGGACTGCCCGTAACCGGGCTGATCGACCGCGATGACGTGAAAGCTCTTCGCCAACACCGGAATGTTGCGGGCGAAGTTAGACCACGACGACGCGCCTGGGCCACCGCCGTGCAGCAGCACGATGGTCTTGTCGTTTCCGACGCCCGCCTCGTGGAAGTGCAGTTTCAGATCGGGGCGCACTTGCGCGAACCGTGAAGTGGACTCGTAGGTGAGGGCTTCTTCGGTGGTTGTCACTGAGCCTCCTCTAGACCATCGTGTCGGTGATCGGCAGACCGAATTCGCCGGTTCCGAACATGACGTAGGCGCGTTCGGGATCGTTGGCGGCGTGGACGCGACCAGCGTGAGCATCGCGCCAGAAACGCTGGATAGGAGTGCCGTTCTGCAGCGCCGTGGCGCCGGAGTTCTCGAAGAGCTTGTCGATCGAGGCGATCGCGCGGCCCGTGGCGCGCACCTGGTCACGTCGAGCGCGCAGCCGCAGTTCCATCGGAACCTCTTCGCCCGCAAGGATCAACGCGTACTCGTCGGCGACGTTGCCGGAGAGCTGACGCCACGCGGCGTCGATGTCGCTGGACGCCTCGGCGATGCGCACCTTGGCAAACGGATCGTCCTTCGACTTCTCGCCGGCGAACGCAGCGCGCACACGCTTGCCCTGGTGCTCGACGTGCGCTTCGTAAGCTCCGTAAGCCATTCCGACGATCGGTGCCGAGATCGTCGTGGGGTGAATGGTTCCCCACGGCATCTTGTAGACCGGCGCGGTGTTGTTCTCGAGGCCCGGGGCGGTCAGTTCGCTCATCGCCCGGAAGCTCAGAACGCGATGCTTGGGAACAAAAACATCCTTGACCACAACGGTATTGGAGCCGGTTCCACGCAGACCGACCACATTCCACACGTCGTCGATCTGGTAGTCCTCGCGAGGAATCAGGTAGCTCACGAAATCGACTGCGCGGCCGTCCTTGAACACCGGCCCACCGAGAACGGCCCAGCTGGCGTGGTCACAACCCGAAGACCACGCCCACGCACCGTTGACTTTGTATCCACCCTCGACTACTTCACCCATACCCATCGGGGCGTAAGAGGACGAGATGCGAACGTCAGTGTCGTTGCCCCACACGTCTTCCTGTGCCTGCTGAGAGAAGAGGGCGAGGTGCCAGTTGTGTACCCCGATGATCGAGGAGACCCACCCTGTGGAACCACACGCGCTGGCGATCTTCTTGACCGCGGAGTAGAACAGCACCGGATCGGCTTCGTATCCGCCCCACTGCTTCGGCTGCAGCAAGCGGAAGAAACCTGTTTCCTGAAGAGCCTTGATGGACTCGTCGGGGATACGACGCAGATCCTCGGTCTCCTGTGCGCGCTCGCGCAGTGCCGGCAGTAGTGCGTCGAGCCTCTGCATCACCTCGTGGCTGTCATGGTTACCCACTTCGACGCTCCCGTCTTCCTCGATCGGTTGGTTCACTTACACTTGAGACTAGAACACGTTCTCTTTTCTGTCGAGACGCTGACAAAGGTCCCGTTTGTGGCCGCAATGCTGTAACAAGTGCCCCCAAAATCTGGCGGAACCGGATCGAGTTCTATAACGTGTTCTACTAACAGCTAGAAGGGATGTGAGGTCACAATGGCGCAGATTCGCGAGATCGACGTCGGAACGGTGCAAACTCGTTTCGCCCGCGGTTGGCACTGCCTGGGTCTACTGAAGACCTTCAAGGACGGCAAACCGCACGCGATCGAGGCTTTCGGTACGAAGCTCGTGGTGTTCGCCGACAGCAAGGGCGACATCAAAGTTCTCGACGGATACTGCCGTCATATGGGTGGTGACCTCACACAAGGCGAGGTCAAGGGCGATTCCATCGCCTGCCCCTTCCACGACTGGCGCTGGGGCGGCAACGGCAAGTGCACCGGCATTCCTTATGCCCGCCGCGTGCCTCCGCTCGCACGCACCCGCGCGTGGACGACCCTCGAGCAGAACGGTCAGCTCTTCGTCTGGAACGACCCCGAGGGCAATCCGCCGCCCGAAGAGATCGTGATTCCTCGTATCGAGGGCGCGTACAGCGACGAATGGACCGACTGGACCTGGAACTCCATGGTCATCGAGGGGTCCAACTGCCGCGAGATCATCGACAACGTGGTCGACATGGCGCACTTCTACTACATCCACTACGCCTTCCCGACGTACTTCAAGAACGTCTTCGAAGGTGAGATCGCCACTCAGTACCTCAACACCACGGGCCGTCCCGACATCGGAATGGCCTCCCAGTACGGCGGCGACACGCTGCTTCGCTCCGAAGCTGCGTATTACGGACCGTCGTACATGGTCAATCCCCTGTGGAACAGCTACAGCGGATACGAGGTCGAGAGTGTTCTGATCAACTGCCACTACCCGATCAGCCCGGACTCGTTCGTGCTGCAGTGGGGCGTGACGGTGAAGAAGCCGACGGGTGTCTCCGACGAGATGGCCGACAAGTTGGCCGGCAAGTTCACCGAGGGCATCAGCGAGGGATTCCTGCAGGACGTCGCGATCTGGAAGAACAAGACCAAGATCGAGAATCCCCTTCTCTGCGATGAAGACGGCCCCGTCTACCAGCTACGACGCTGGTACGAGCAGTTCTACGTGGACAAGGCCGACGTCACCGAGAAGATGACGCAGCGCTTCGAGTTCGAGGTGGACACCACCAAGGCAAACGAAGCCTGGCACGCCGAGGTCGAGGAAAACCTCGCACGCCAGAAGGCCGAGAAGGAAGCTGCAGCAGAAGCGGCAAAGAAGGAAGCAGAGGTCTAGTCGTGAGCGCCTCGATCGGAACCGACGCACGGTGGGCTCGTTGGGCCAAGGCACCGGACTTTGCCGGGCAAACGGAACGGCTCGAGGCGATCGCGGCCCAGACGATCGAGGACAAGCACGAATACCTCGACTCGGGTCTGCAGGAAGTCGACTGCAAGGCATGCGGCGCGTGCGTACTGGTTCGCAAGAACACGTACAAACACACCAGCGTTCAGTGGACTTCCGACCCGGCGCTGCGTTGCCACACCTTCAAAGAGGCAATTGCTTCCGGGCAGTCGTCGGCATTGAAAGACGGATGCCCGAAACTGCACGACAGCATCGCCGACGCGGTTAGGGACGGCACCATCACGGTGCGTGATCCCGAGGTCAGCTGACCTGATTGTGTAGAACGAGGGCCGACCCACGGGTCGGCCCTCGTTTTACGTTCCAGCGCCCGCGCGTCCGTCAGGCAGGCGGTCGCACCTTTCGTGCAGCCACCGCGTAGACTTCGCTCGACGTGGTGAGAGAGTTCTTTCCGCTGGCCGCCGGCACTCCCCCGCGTAGATTCACGGCCCAGTTGAGCGCACCCAGCGGTCCACACCCGCTGGCTCCCGGCGCCGCAAACACCGCATCCGAATGTGGGACTGCCGGGAACACTGCACCGGGGAACTCACCGATAGGTTCCGACGGAGGGTTTCCGGTTGTGGTCAGGTGAAGGTTGATCGGATTCGAAACCGAACCGATGTAGCAATCGTCACCGAGCAAGGGATTAGACAGTTTCAATCGAACAGGCATGGTGAGTTCCTGCTCGAGAACCTTCAGATCCGGCACTCCCACCGATTCCACCGTCGCGCTGATCTGAGTCAGTCCCAGCGGAGTATCGATCCCGAGAGCACCTCCCGGTACCGAAATCGGATTGGAATAGACCCCGTTGGACCCGTCCTGCTTGGCGACGAACGTCTCGATGAAACTGTTGTCCGGCTGGGTCGCGTATTTCACTCCGCCCGCAACCTTGAGGCTTCCGTCCGGGATCGGCACCGAAAGTGCGCCCAATTTCATGGTCCCTCCGCGAACTACGACGCTGGCGCACGTCGTCACCTCGAGATCCTCGATCGGGCACGTGCCCCAACCGTCGAAGGTCAACGGATCAACCGCTGCCGCACCGGAGGAACCGAGCGATCCGCTGCCGGAAGACCCTGACGATGATTCGTCGGCAATTGCCACACCTGCACCGGCCATGACAAATGTTGCAACTAGCGCGACTGTCGACATCACTCGAGATTTGTTGCGGCTCTTCATCTTCGAATTCGTCCACCGTTGACGGAAATTCACGAGAGCCACCCCCTGCGGATCGCACCTCGATCTACGCCCGGCACGCTACCGAGAAGTGAGACGCGGATTCACACATAACGACGATATTTCCCACCAAAGAACTACGGCGATCACGCTCGATCGAACTTCCGTCCTAGCCCGGAAACCGTATCGATCCTGTCGGCTCAGTTCGGTTCGACTGTGCCCGAACCGATGACCTGATCGAGGAACGGCCCGAACATCTCCCCCAGGTTCTCGGCGATCTGATCGGGGGTACCGAAAGACAACGTCACGTGACTGATCGCCAGACGCACTATCGTGCTGCCGAACATCTCGGCATGGATGCGGTCGACGTTCGCCCAACTGGTCATGAAGATCTCGGCCAACCTCGCGCTCGCATGTTCGAGCAGCGGAGTCCCGTCAGTGGTGACCAAGCTCAGCAGGTCGTGCTGCGGCCGGGGACCGACAATGCTGACCACCATCGGATCCCGGGCACCGGCGTCGAAGAAGGCACGAAATGCAGCCGAGACCGCGCCACGCGGATCCGAATGATGCAGCGTTACTTCGCGTTCCACTTCTTCGAGAAACTCGTCGACAAACCGGATGAGGTATCCGGACGCCAATCCCTGGCGAGACGTGAACTCCTTGTACAACGTCTGCCGGCTCATACCCGCAGCTTCCGCGATATGCGCCATCGTGATGTCGTTCCACGATTTCTCGGTCAAGAGTTCGCGTGTGGCGTCGAGCGCTGACGCACGGAGGAGTTGACGAGCTGCCTCGTGGTACGGGACACGGGCACGAGCGGTGGACATATCGGGAAGATTTCCATCGCCCGTGCTCGGTGTCAAAACGGTGGACACGCAAGCCACAGAAGTCACGAGTGCACTCAGAGCACCGGTGAGGCGACAAGACCCGCCGCAAGTTCGGTCAGATCCCTGTTTGTATCGGCGAGTACGTCGGCGCTGATGTCCGGGGAGCGTTCGATAAGGGTTCGGACGGCACGAATGTCCTTCGGCCGGCCCACGCTCACAGCACCGACGATATTTCCGTCGCGCATGCAGATCGCAGTGAAGTCATAGGAGTCCAAGTCTCCTCGAACAATCACGGTGTCGTCCGCGCCTGGCCAACCCGCTACTTGAATGTTGCGGCCGAATTGGTTCGACCAACTCCAAGGGACGGATTCGAAGGGTTCTTCCTTCCCGACGATGGTCTTGGCAACTGCAACTGCGTGGTCCTGCGCAGTGTTCCAGTGCTCACCACGGTGCATGCCGCCGAGAAAACCGTTGGGCACGTTGGCCACATCGCCGATCGCGTACACATTGTCGACGGAGGTCCGGAGGTATCGGTCTACCGAAATCCCGTTGTCCACCGCAATACCCGCAGCAGCAGCCACATCGGTATCGGGCAAGGATCCGATTGCGACGACGGCCAACTCCGCTGTCCACTCGCGTCCGTCACGCGCACGTGCGGTGACGCCGTCGGCACCCGTCGTGAGCGTCTCGAGGTCGACCCCCGTCTGCAAGGCGACGCCCGCCGAGACGTGCAGCGCGGCGATCTTCTCCGCTATCGACGGTGGAAGCAGCCTGGACAGGGGCACCGGTTGCGCTTCGAGAACCTGCACACTGCAACCCAAGTCGCGTGCCGTTGACGCCACCTCCGATCCGATCAAGCCACCGCCGACCACCAATAGCGAGGATCCTTCGATCAGCTGGGATTGCAAGCGTCGCATGTCTGCGATATCCCGAAGATAGTGAACGCGCTCGGAATCTTCCGCGGCCAACCGTCGGGACCGTCCACCCGTGGCAAGAATCAGAACGTCGTAGTCGATGCTGTCACCGTCGGCTAAAAGTACTGTGCGGGAATCTGTGTCGATACTCGTGACAGTTGCGCCGATCCGAAGATCGATACCCTGCTCGTTCCAGAAAGTCGACGGCCGCAACCGAACCCGATCGAACGACGCTTTCCCGGACAGTAGCTCCTTCGACAGCGCTGGGCGGCGGTACGGCTCCTCAGGTTCGCTTCCGATCAGGATGATGCTGCCGCCGAACCCTTCCTTGCGCAGGGCCTGCGCGGCACCGGAACCGGCGATGCCCGTGCCCACGATCACGACGGTGCGTGTGTCGGGCTCGCTGACCGCTGTCATCAGCGGTCCACCTCCACCATTTCGAAATCGACTTTGGCGGCACCACAATCAGGGCAGGACCAGTCTTCGGGAATCTCGTCCCAGCGAGTACCCGGCTCGATACCGTCGTCGGGCCAGCCGATCGCTTCGTCGTATTCGAACCCGCACTGGAGGCAGCGGAACAATTTGTAAGCAGTGGCAGTCTCGGACATCGGTTTTCCTTTCACCGGTGGGTATTTCGATCAGGATTGCGTGACGAGGGTGAAGTCGACCTTCTCGCGGACGCCGCAGTCGGGGCAGCACCAGTCGTCCGGAATACTCGACCACGGCGTGCCGGGCGGAAAGCCTTCTCGCGCAGCGCCTGTCGATTCGGTGTACGTGTAGTCGCAGATCGGGCAGATGTAGGCGTTCATGCGTTCACCCCGTAGGCTGCGAGGATCTTGGCCCGCTTCTTCGGCGCGATGTTGACCTGGGTGATGTCACCTCGGTAGTGCTCGAGAACGCGGTGGTCCATCACCTTGCGCCACAGGGGCGGGACTGTTGCGAGCATGATCATGCTGGCGTAGCCGCTCGGGAGCTGAGGGGCCTCTTCCATACTGCGAAGCGCTTGGTAGCGCCGTGTCGGATTCGCATGATGATCGCTGTGCCGCTGCAAGTGATAAAGGAAGACGTTGGTGCAGATGCGATCACTGTTCCAGCTGTGCGCCGGCGTGCATCGCTCGTACCGTCCGCTTGCGGTTTTCTGACGTAGGAGTCCGTAGTGCTCGAGGTAGTTGATCGCTTCGAGCAGCGAAAACCCGATGAACGCCTGGATCACGAGGTACGGCGCGATGCCGATCCCGAACACTGCAAGCGCGACACCGAACAGAACAACCGACATGAGCCAGGCGTTGAGCACGTCGTTCTTGATGCTCCAGTGCGTGGTGCCCAAACGCTCGAAGCGGGTCTTCTCGAGATGCCACGCCGACTTCAATCCCCCGCCGACGCTGCGCGGCCAGAAACCGTAGAGGGTCTCACCGAAGCGCGAGGTCGCCGGATCTTCCGGAGTCGACACTCGCACATGGTGGCCACGGTTGTGCTCGAGGTAGAAGTGACCGTAAGCACTCTGTGCGAGAACGATTTTGGACAACCAGCGCTCGACGCTCTCCTTCTTGTGCCCGAGTTCATGGGCTGTGTTGATGCCGATTCCGGCCGTCACACCGATCGTCACTGCGAGTCCGATATTGGAGAGAACGCTCAAATCCCAACGCGCCCAGATGTAGCAGGACAGGAAGAAGGCCGTGTACTGCAGCGGCAGATAGGCGTAGGTGCACCACCGGTAGAAGCGGTCGTTCTCGAGTTCGTCGATCACCTCGTCGGGCGGATTCTTCCCGTCCTCACCCGCCAGGATGTCGATGACGGGAATGAGAGCAAACGCGATCAGTGGGCCGGTCCACCAGAAGACATTCCATCCGGTGGCGGTAACAAGCCCCACGGCGATGAAAGTTGCCGATGACGGAATCAGCGCCAGCAGCCACAAGTAGCGTTTCCGGTCTCTCCAAGTTGCGAGCCGACCATCTGGCTCGGTGTACACCAACGCCGCCATCGAATTCTCCAGTTCTCGTTCGGATCAGTGAGTGCGTCCTGCGCGGTAATCCGCGACACGAACAACATCTATGTATAGAGAGTGGACAAATGATAGCGTTTTGTCAACGATTTTTGAGGTAAAAGTTTTACAAACACGCAGATTTGTACATCACTTGGATGTGGCGGCAGATCAGCGTTCAAGGAATCGAGGGCGCAAAAGTGCGCCGAAAGGCGCTCGCGCCTCAGGCGGAACGTAGGCCGCCTCGCCATGCCGGGAATACAGGTGGTCGTCCTCGTATCGCGGAAATACGTGGACGTGGTGGTGCCAGACGTCCTGGTTGCCCGCCGGTTCGTTGTGCTGCCGGGTCGAGACGCCGTCGCAGCCGTAGGCTTCACGAATTGCAACAGCCACGGCCTGAACCAGGTCGAAAACCGAGTGCCCGACGCTCGTGGGCAAAGTGTAGAGATTCTCGAAGTGCTCGATCGGCGACACAAGTACGTGGCCGGGGTTGCCCGGCCACCACTTCGGGGAAATCCGAGCGATTGCGTGGTCGGTTCGAGCAACCAGGTCGGTCGACGAGTTGTGCTCGTCGAACTCGCCCAGCGCGAAGCGACAGAACGGGCACCGGTACCCCGGCGGCTCATGATGCAACTCGCCTGCCTTCACGTCGCGATCTTCCCACGACCTCAACGTCTGCAACCCGTGCGGAAAGCCCCAAAATGCCCGATCTGCGCGAATTTCCCCAAAACAAAAGTTCGCGTACCCATACTGAAATGACCGACTGTCCCCGACGTGAGTGGGTCCTCATGGATACCGACGTATTGGTAGCGGGCGCCGGCCCGATCGGATTGACCACCGCGATCGAGCTGCGCAGACGCGGTATCTCCTGTCGAATAGTCGACCCCCTCGACGAACCGCGGCAATACGCGAAAGCCGTCGGGATTCAGCCACGCACTCTCGAACTCTTCGAGAACATGGGGGTGCTCCGCCAGGCACTCGACGCCTCGACATTGATGCGCGGTCAGATCATGTACACGAACGGCGTCGAGGTCGGCCGCGTCGACCTCACCCTCCCCGACGACGTTCCTTACTGGTTTCTCTGTCTGCCTCAGTACTCGACGGAGCGCATCCTCACCGAGCGCCTCACCGAGTTGGGAACAACCGTCGAACGCGGAGTCGGCCTCACTGCATTCGAACAATCCGACGACGCCGTCACCTGCACCCTCAGCGACGGCAGCACTGTGACAGCCCGGTACCTGGTGGGTTCCGACGGCGCGCACAGCGTGGTCCGCAAAGGGCTGGGCCTGAGCTTCGAGGGCGGCGCGTTTGCCGAGAGCTACATGCTCGGCGACGTCGAAGTCGACTGGTCGATACCCAGCGGCTACTCCGTCCGCGCCAACCACACCAGCGACGACGGAACCACCGACGATCTACTCGTCTGCATCCCACTTCCCGGACACAAGCGGTACCGCATGTCGATGCTCGTTCCGGACGAGTTGATGCCGGACGAATCGTCGAACAAAGCCGCTGTACAACAAGGTTTTTCAACCGGCAAGACACCGGAACTCCATCACATCCAGGCCGTGCTCGACAGACTGTCCCCAGAACCGACAACCGCCTCGATGCTGCGATGGTCCTCGGTCTTCCGCATCAGCCACCGCATCGTCGACGCTTACAGCCGCGGACGGGTTTTTGTCGCCGGCGACGCCGCGCACATCCATCCCCCGACTGGCGCGCAGGGCATGAACACCGGGATCCAGGACGCCCACAATCTTGCGTGGAAGATAGCGCTCGCCGTCAAAGGTGTTGCGAAAGCGGATCTTCTCGAGACCTACGACGCCGAAAGGCGGCCGGTCGGTGAAGAAGTCGTCGGGATGACGGTCCGAAATGCTCGAGAAGGAATCGGTTCGGGAGAGTCCTCCATCGACACGGCAATGCGGCGCCAGGCTCAATTGTTGATCGACTACTCGGAGAGTCCGCTGAACACCGGGCGTAATTCTTCGAGTCCACACGTTCAACCGGGCGAGCGTGCACCCGATGCACGCGGAATGCGCCGAGACGGTGTGCAGTATCCAATTCGGTTGTTCGACTTGCTGTCCGGATTCGACCACACGTTACTGCTGACTTCGGACGGATCCGCGGAGAGCATCAACAGCTTGGAGAAGGTCGCCGACGCCGCAATTCGATCAGCGCACGGCTTGCTGGACGTCTACGCGATAGTGCCACCGGGAACCGTGACCGTCGACTCGCTGGTGCCGATCATCGAGGACAACGCCTCGCAACTGTGCGCCGCGTATGGGGTCGAAGGTACGGCGGCGCTGGTCATTCGCCCCGACGGCTACCTCGGATTCCGTGGTCACCCGGAGAACGTTTCCGATTACTTCACGAAAGTGTTTGCCGTCAATCAGGAATGAGCGAAGCGAACATCAACCGAATCTCGGGCGAGAGCTTCATCAACTCGACGTATCCACCCAACGGCCCGGCATCGAGGTAGGAGAACTCCATGCCGGCGCCCTCTACCCGACCTTGTTGCACCACCGACATTCCGCGACGCTCGGCCTCGAGCAACGTCGCCTCGTAATCGTCAGGAACCCAAGCCATGTGATGAACTCCGACGCCGTGAGTCTCCAGGAACTCCGTGTACAGGTTGCGTCCGGACACTGGTTGGATCAACTCGAGCTGTTGGCTGCCCGCATATCCGATCGACACGTGAACGACATAGTCCGCGGGCTCACCTCGATACGTTGTGGTCTCGGGACCAAAGGCGATGTCTGGCATACGTAGCCATCGCTCCACTCCCCACTGCCGAGTGAACTCCTGTTCGGCGGCCTCGATGTCCTCGACCACCCAGCAGATTTGGAAGATCGGTCCCGAGACCAACGGGGTCATGCCATTTTTCCGTTGTCCACCGAGTAGACGGCCCCGTGTATCGCCGAGGCGTCGTCGGAGGCAACGAAAGCCACCATCTTCGCAACGTCCTCGGCTTCCATCAAGCCACGCGGCGAGGCAACCTTCATGACGAGGTCGAAGTCGACTCCGTCGGGGAAGGTGAATCCGGTGACTTGAGGAGTCATCATGCCGCCGGGGCAGATTGCGTTGACACGCAGAGACTTTCCGGTGAACTCCATCGCCATCGCTCGGGTCAGTCCGATGAGTCCGTGCTTGGCAGCGCAGTATCCAGCCGAGTACGCCTGCCCTTCCAGCCCCGCGATCGAGGAGACGTTGACGATGTTGCCGCCCCGTTCCAGCAAGTGCGGCAGCGCTGCTCGGGAAAGGAAGAACGGTCCGTTCAGATTGACCGCAAGGTCATGTGCCCATTCGGAATCCGCAATATCCGCCGTATGACGAAGCGAGTGCGATCCCGCCACGTTGACGAGGATGTCGATACCACCGAGTTCGTCGACACACGCTTGCACGGCCGCATCACACTGAGCGGAATCCGAGACGTCCGTCGCCGCGAAACGACGCCCTCCATCCGCGCCAACCACCTCGACCATCGACTGTCGCAGCTTTTCCTTGTCGCGGGCGATACCGAAAACCTGTGCGCCCCTGCGGTGGAGAATCTCGGTGACGGCGCGCCCCAACCCTGAGGACGCGCCGGTTACCAAGGCCACTTTTCCGGCCAGTACGTCTGCCATGGGCTAGGAAGCCGCTGCTTCGCGCTGGAGTTCCAGCGCAATGTCGATCAACTGATCTTCCTGTCCGCCGACCAACTTGCGCTTACCTGCGCGCACCAACAGTTCCGCGGACGACACTCCGTACCGCTCGGCCTGACGCTCGGCATGCTTGAGGAAGCTCGAGTACACGCCGGCGTAGCCCATCATCAGTGCCTGACGATCGAGCAGGCACTCCTGCGGCATTGCCGGGCGCACAACGTCTTCGGCTGCATCGGCGATCGCGAAGAAGTCGATACCGGTCTTGACTCCGATCTTGTCGCAGACACCGACAAACGCCTCGACCGGGGCGTTGCCGGCGCCGGCACCGAACCGACGGGTACTACCGTCGATCTGCTTGGCTCCCGCACGAACTGCCGCAATGGAATTGGCGACGCCCAGGCCCAGGTTCTCATGTCCGTGGAAGCCGACCTGAGCGTCGTTGCCGAGTTCCTGAACCAGCGCCTCGACGCGATCGGATACCTGCTCGAGCACAAGTGCGCCGGCGGAGTCGACCACGTACACACACTGGCAACCCGCGTCGGCCATGATGCGAGCCTGCTTGGCCAGCTTCTCCGGCGGAATCGAGTGAGCCATCATGAGGAATCCGACTGTTTCGAGTCCACGCTCACGCGCGAGGCCGAAGTGCTGGATGGATACGTCTGCCTCGGTGCAGTGAGTTGCGATGCGGCAGATGGACGCACCGTTGTCCTGTGCGATGACGATGTCGTCCTTGATGCCCAATCCGGGCAGCATCAGGAAGGCGATCTTCGCGTTGGCCGCCGTCTCGACTGCAGCTTTGATCAGTTCCTGCTCGGGAGTCTTCGAGAAGCCGTAATTGAAGGAGGACCCGCCGAGGCCGTCGCCGTGAGTGACCTCGATGACCGGCACTCCGGCTCCGTCGAGGGCACCGACGATGGCTCGTACTTCGTCGACGGTGAACTGATGACGCTTGTGGTGGGAGCCGTCGCGCAGCGATGTGTCGGTGACGCGGATGTCCCAGCTCGAATCGAAATGAATCATGTCGCTCATGCCTTCACACTCAGAAGCTTCTGGGCGATTTCCTCGCCCACCTTGGTGGCTGCTGCCGTCATGATGTCGAGGTTGCCCGCGTACGGCGGCAGGAAATCGCCTGCGCCTTCGACCTCGACGAACGTGGTGACCGTTGCATAGCCACCGGAAACGACGCTCGGTTCGTCGAACTGCGGTTCGTTGAGCAACCGGTAGCCGGGCACGTACTGCTGGATGTCCTTGACGACGCGGTGAATGGAGTCGGTGATCGCGGCCTGATCGGCGTCTTCGGGGATAGCGCAGAAGATTGTGTCGCGCATGATCATCGGCGGGTCCGCGGGGTTGAGGATGATGATCGCCTTGCCGCGTTGTGCGCCGCCGATGGTCTCGATACCGCGGCTGGTGGTCTTGGTGAACTCATCGATGTTCGCGCGAGTTCCCGGGCCGGCGGACAACGATGCAACGGAGGCGACGATCTCGGCGTACGCCACGTCGACGACACGTGATACCGCGTAGACGATCGGAATGGTTGCCTGCCCACCGCAGGTGATCATGTTGACGTTGGGTGCGTCCAGGTGCTCACGCAGGTTCGCGGGCGGAACCACAGCCGGGCCGACCGCGGCCGGCGTCAGGTCGATGGCACGGATACCGGCGGCCTCGTAGCGTGGTGCTGCCTCGCGGTGCACGTATGCCGACGTCGCCTCGAAGACCAGGTCCGGTTTCTCCGCCTGGCTGAGCAACCAGTCGACGCCCTCGGCGGAGGTCTCGAGTCCCATCTTGCGGGCGCGCGCCAATCCTTCACTCTCGGGATCGATTCCGATCATCCATCGCGGTTCGAGCCACTCGGAACGCTGCAGTTTGTACAACAGATCGGTACTGATGTTCCCCGATCCGACGATCGCCACACTTGCCTTGGTCATGACTACTCCTACGTGAACTGAAGAGAGACGGAACCGAGGCCGCTGAACTCGGCTCGGAAGTTGTCGCCTGGATGAGCGTCGATCGCTCGCGTGCACGAACCCGGCAGAACGATGTCGCCGGCCTTGAGCCGAACTCCGAACGTGTCGACCTTCTGCGCCAACCACGCGACAGCGGTGACCGGGTTACCGAGAACCGCATCGCTGCGCCCCTCCGCAATCCGCTCGCCGTTGCAGGTCAGCACCGCGTCGATCGCCTTGATGTCGATGTCCGACGGGCGAACTCGTTCCTTGCCGAGAATGAACCCGGCGGAGGACGCGTTGTCCGCGATGGTGTCCGAGAGGCCGATCTTCCAGTCCTTGATCCGGCTGTCGATCAACTCGATGGACGGCGCATAGGCGACAGTGGCGTCGATGACGTCTTGTTCGGTGCACCCGGCGCCCGGCAGATCTGCTCCCAGAATGAAGGCGACCTCCACCTCGACGCGCGGGAAGCAGAAGCGCGACGTGTCGACCGGACGGTTCTCGAACTCTTCCATCTCGGCGAGCAGGTGACCGTAATCTGGCTCGTCGACGCCCATCATCTGCTGCATCGCCAGTGACGAGAGTCCGACCTTGTGTCCGACCACCTTTGCGCCACCGGCAACACGACGCCTGATGTTGATGAGCTGGATCTCGTAGGCGTCGACGACGTCGATGTCCGGATACGTGGCGATCAGCGGGCTGATCGGAGCGCGATCCCGTTCCGCCGAATCAAGATGGTCGGCAAGTTCGCCGCGGATCTGCGTCGAGAGCATCGTTCAGGCCTTTCCGACTGTGGAGAATGCGGCTGCGTGCTGACCGGCTCGTCGTCCGGAGAATACGCAGTCGGCGAGCGACAAGCCGCTCACATACGAGTTGGAACAGATACCGACCGCGGTACGGCCGGCGGCATACAGACCAGGGATACCCTCCCCGGCCTCGTTTTTCACCATGCCGGACGATTCGTCGACCACCAATCCACCGAGCGTGAGCATCGGGCACGGATTCATCATGTTGGGCTTGATCGAGACGTCGTACATCGTGAACGGCGCAGACAGTATCGGCCTGACGAAGTCCGACGGTTTGCCCATCGGATCAGGTTGTCCGGCAGCGGCAGCGGAGTTGTGCGCGTCGACGGTGGCTTGAAGGCCGGCGACGTCTATCCCCGCTTTGCGGGCGACCTCGGCAATGGTGTTGCCACGCACTGCAGTACGCATCATTCCGGTGGTCTGCACCCGCTGGAACCACATCGACTGGTCACCTATCTGCGATTTCGCTTCGCGAACGAGTTCGGAATCTGCCAGCAGCCAACCGATTCCGCTGCTCTTCTCCGCCATCGCCTGACCGAGAGCGGCACCGTAACGGGACTCGTCGACGATTCGCGCACCGGATTCACCCACCAAAATGGAACCGAGAAAAGCACTCGGCGGGACGATGAATCGCCAGGCGGACACATTGCCGAGCTTGTCGGTGGCTCCCCCGGCTTCGATACCGAGGTTGATGCCTTTGCCGTCGTCCCCGGACGTGCCGAGCGGGATACCGCCCTTGTAGGCGGGGGCATGGGTGCGCATCATCTCGCGATTGGACACGAAGCCGCCGGCGCTCAGGATCACGCCGCCGCGTGCCTGGATGCGAATCCGCTTGGCGTGCTTCTTCTCGATCTTCGCGATGAGTGCGTCGAGAATCGTGCGCAACTGCGGTGCGTAGACGCCGGGCTTGGAGGACAGGGACCCGAGCGTCGCGTGACGGCGACGAACTCCGGCAGGTGCGTCACGCAGCGTCAGTGCTTCGACGCCGATCACCCGGCCGTCCTCGATGATCAGCCGGTCCGCTCGCGTCTGGCCGAGCAACTGGACGCCCTTCGCCTCCGCGGACTTCGCGAGCGGGCCGTACAGCATCTTTCCCGACGTGCCACGCCCCTTGGCGCGATGACCACGCGGAGCAGGTTTTGCGATGTCACGGAACCCGCCGGCCGATTCGCTACCCGAGAAGTAGAGGTAGTGCTTGTTGCTCGGGTACGACGTCTTGTACGGACAGAGTGAGGCCTCGAACGGCACGCCGTGACTGCGCAGCCAGTCGATCGACGCCGGGCTCTCGTCGACGAACCGGCGCAGAGTCTGCGGCGTCACCGCGTCACCGACCTCGCGGTTCAGGTAGGCGAGCATGGCTTCGGGACTGTCCTCGACACCGGCTTCCTTTTGAATCACGGTGCCGCCGCCGGCGTAGTAGATTCCTCCGGAAATCGTGCTGGCCCCACCGCCGAGCGCTCGGTCGATCGCCAAAACCGACGAACCGGCCGCTACCGCTTCGAGCGCCGCACTGGCGCCCGCCACACCGAACCCGACCACAAGGACGTCAACCGAAGTATCCCAGGTCACACCGCACCATCCTCAATCTCACTGCAACGTGTTTCGTTATCAATGACAACGTCCGGAAATACTTCCTGGCAGAAAGCATGGACTGACACCCCCATCATTCTATAACGTGTTCTACATGAGCAAGCAGGAATACGACATCGTCGTCGTCGGCAGTGGTGCCGCAGGTATGACAGCGGCCTTGACCGCAGCCCACCAGGGCTTGAGTGTGGTCATCGTGGAGAAAGCCGCCCACTACGGCGGATCGACCGCCCGTTCCGGTGGTGGGGTCTGGATCCCCAACAACGAGGCACTTCAAGCGGGCGGTGTCACCGATACACCGGAGGCCGCACGTTCCTACCTGCACAGCATCATCGGCGACGTTGTCGCTCCCGAACGCATCGACACCTATCTCGAGCGCGGTCCCGAGATGCTCTCGTTCGTGTTGAAGAACAGCCCGCTCGAGCTGCAGTGGGTTCCCGGCTACTCCGACTACTACCCGGAAGCACCCGGCGGACGCCTCGGTGGCCGCAGTGTCGAGCCCACCCCGTTCGACGGCAACAAGTTGGGCGCCGACCGCAAGAACCTCGAGCCCGACTACGTCAAGGCCCCCAAGAACTTCGTCATCACCCAGGCCGACTACAAGTGGCTCAACCTGCTGATGCGCAATCCTCGCGGACCCCTGCGCGCCATGAAGGTCGGCATGCGATTCCTCGCAGCGAAGGCCACCAAGAAGGATCTGCTGGTTCGCGGCCAGGCACTGGTCGCCGGTATTCGACTCGGACTTCAGTCCGCCGGAGTACCCATCCTGCTGAACACCCCGCTGACCTCCCTGTACACCGAAGACGGCGCAGTTCGCGGCGTCAACGTCATCGTCGACGGCGAGGAGCAGGTCATCCGCGCTCGCCACGGAGTCGTGTTGGGATCCGGCGGATTCGAGCACAACAAGGAAATGCGTGAGAAGTACCAGCGCGCACCTATCGGCACCGAATGGACCGTCGGCGCGAAGGCAAACACCGGCGACGGTATCCGCGCAGGCCAAGAAGTGGGCGCTGCAGTCGATTTCATGGACGACGCCTGGTGGGGCCCGTCCATTCCGCTGACCGGCGGACCGTGGTTCGCTCTCTCCGAGCGCACCCTCCCGGGCTGCATGATGGTCAACATGTCGGGCAAGCGCTTCGGCAACGAGGCGGCTCCGTACGTCGAGGCAACCCATGCGATGTACGGCGGTGAGTACGGTCAGGGCGAGGGCCCCGGCGAGAACATCCCGACGTGGATGATTCTCGATCAGCGCTACCGCAACCGCTACACGTTTGCCGGTATCACTCCCCGCTCTCCCTTCCCCGGCCGCTGGCTCAAGGCCGGCATCGTGGTCAAGGCGGGAACCATCGCCGAATTGGCCGAGAAGACAGGGCTTCCCGTCGCATCGCTGACCGAAACCGTCGATCGGTTCAACGGCTTCGCGCGCAACGGCAAGGACGAGGACTTCGGACGCGGTGACAGTGGTTACGACGCGTACTACGGCGATCCCCGACTGAAGAACCCCAGCCTCGCCGAAATCAGCAAGGCTCCGTTCTACGCCATCAAGATGGTTCCGGGTGACCTCGGCACCAAGGGCGGAATCTGCACCGACGTCAACGGCCGAGCACTACGCGAAGACGGAAGCGTCATCGACGGCCTCTACGCGGCTGGCAACGCAAGCGCTCCGGTCATGGGCCACACCTACGCCGGACCAGGCGCGACCATCGGTCCCGCAATGACTTTCGGTTACCTGGCCGTACTCGACATCGTCGAGCGTGCGAAGAAGGCCGAGACAACCGAAGCACCTGCAGCTGAAAAGACGGCGGTCGACCATGCCAATTGATCCGAAGATCGCACTCGGCGCCGAGCTTGCGCCACAAGAGTTCTCGTGGACCCCGTCGGACGTGCAGCACTACCACTTGGCCCTGGGGGCAGGTGCTCGTCCGCTTGATCCGACCGAGCTTCGATACCTCGACGACGAAAAGCCTCAGGTACTACCCACCTTTGCCACCGTCGCCGCCAACTTCCACGCCACCGAAGCACCGAAGGTGTCGTTCCCCGGCGTCGAAATCGATCTGGCGAAGGTAGTCCACGGGAGCCAGGAAGTCACTGTCCATCAGCCGATCCCGGCAAGTGGAAGTGGCCGCACCACAACTCGAATCGCCGAGATCTGGGACAAGGGCAAGGCCGCGGTGATCGTGCAGGAATCCGTCACGGTCGACGCCGAGGGCAACCCGCTGTGGACAGCTCGCTCGTCCATTTTCGCCCGCGGCGAGGGTGGTTTCGGGGGTGAACGTGGTCCGTCGGAGTCGATTACGCTTCCGGATCGCGAAGCAGATGAGACAGTGGTGACGCCTGTGCTTCCACAGCAGGCTTTGCTGTACCGGATGTGTGGTGATCGGAATCCGTTGCACTCGGATCCGCAATTCGCCTCCGCGGCAGGCTTTCCAGCGCCTATCCTGCATGGACTGTGTACTTACGGAATGGTCTGCAAGACCGCAGTGGATACCATGCTCGACGGCGACAGCAGTCGGGTAGCCGGATTTCGGGCCCGCTTTGCCGGGGTCGTATTTCCCGGCGAGAACTTGAGTATCCAGATCTGGAAAGACAATGGGCGACTCCTGATCTCAGCTTCTGTACTGGAGCGCGAAGCTCCTGCCCTGGCTGACGTAGTTCTCACTCTTGTCTGATACCAACCTGTCTGATACCCACCTGTTAGAACTCACCGTAGTTCTCGAACCCGATGGAGTAGCCCGAAGATGACGGCACAAGACGAAAAGTTCCGACTGTCCCGACGAGGTTTCATGGCCGCTGGAGCCGGCGCCGTGGCAGCGACCGCATTCGCCGGCTGGACGCCGGCCTATGCCGTCCCCGCCGGCTCCTCCGGCTCCGCGGGTGGTCCTGTCTCCACCCTCACGCCGCCGCCTGCCTTCCCCGAAGGCATCGCGCTGTACCAGCAGGCATATCAGAACTGGTCCAAAGAGATCATGCTCGACGCGATCTGGACCTGTTCGCCCAAGACGCCCGAAGACGTAGTCCGCCTCGCGAACTGGGGCCATGCCAACGGCTACACCATTCGTCCCCGCGGTGCCATGCACGGCTGGACGCCGCTGACCATCGTCAACGGTGCGCCGGTCGACAAGGTCATCCTCGCCGACACCACGGTCCACCTCACCGGCGTCTCCGTCAACGCCGGTGGCAGCCCAGCCACCGTCACCGCAGGACCCGGCGCGACCCTCGACGCCATCACCACCGCACTGCAGGCACAGGGCCTCGGGTTCGCGAACCTGCCGGCGCCGGGTGTGTTGACCATTGCCGGCTGCCTCGCCGTCGACGCTCACGGCGCAGCTCTTCCCGCCGAAGGCGAAGCACACGTTCCCGGACAGACTTTCGGCTCACTCTCCAACCTCGTCACGTCCCTGACCGCAGTGGTCTGGAACGGCAGCGAGTACGCACTGAAGACGTATGCACGTAGCGACGCGGCGATCAAGCCGCTGCTGACTCACCTCGGACGCACCTTCCTCACCTCCGTCACCTTGCAGGCCGCCCCCAACTACCGCATGCGCTGCGTCAGCCACACCGACATCGGTTGGCAGGAACTCTTCGGCGCCCGCGGAGCGTCCGGACGCACCTTCGAGAAGTTCGTCCGCGAAAACGGTCGCGCAGAAGCAATCTGGTACCCCTTCACCGAACGCCCGTGGATGAAGGTGTGGTCACTTGCACCCACCAAGCCGCCGTTCTCGCGTGAGGTGACCGGACCGTACAACTACATCTTCTCCGACAACCTCCCGGAGCCGGTCACCGACATGATCGGCCAGATCAACTCCGGAAACCCGGGCATCGCACCGGCATTCGGGCAGATCATGTACGCCACCACCGTTGCCGGACTCGCCGCGACGTTCTCCAACGACCTGTGGGGATGGTCCAAGGACGTCCAGTTCTACATCCGGGCCACCACCCTGCGCCTGACCGAGGGCGGCGGAGCCGTCATCACCTCGCGCGCCAACATCGGCCAGGTCATCCACGACTTCACCCAGTGGTTCAACGGTCGCATGGAGTACTACCGCTCTATCGGACAGTTCCCCCTCAACGGCCCCGTCGAAATCCGTTGCTGCGGCCTCGATCAACCGTCGGATGTCGAGGTCGACTCGGCAGGCGCCCCCACCATCTCGGCCATGCGCCCGCGCCCCGACCATCCGGAATGGGACACCGCCATCTGGCTCAACGTCCTCGGCGTCCCCGGAACCCCCGGCATGTTCGCGTTCTACCGCGAAATGGAACAGTGGATGCGTAATCACTACAACAACAACGACGCCACCTTCCGCCCCGAGTGGTCCAAGGGCTGGGCGTTCGGCCCCGACAAGCCGTACACCGACACCCCGATCATCACCCAGGGCCTCCCCCAGACCTACCGCGACGGCGTCCCATCGAGCGACAACTGGGACACCGCCAACGCCGCATTCAACGCGTTGGATCCGCACAAGGTCTTCAGCAACACCTTCCTGGACCAGTTGCTGCCTTGAGGTTCAAGTACTGAGCGCACACTCTGACAACTCGACGGTCGTCGCCACTCCCCTTACTTTCGGGAGTGCGGCGGCCGTCGTGCGTTGCAGTGAGCGGGATGAAGGAGTCCCCCCGCATCCCGACGAGGCAGCTGCCTCAATCGCGATCAGGATGGATCGCCTCGTGCATACTTTCCACTGCCCTGGCGTGAGTTGAGAGCTCGGACCGAGCCGACCGAATCGTGGCGCTGTCGCTGCGTGCCCCCGGCTCGGACGACGACGAGTCCTCTCCGGGGTTCGGCGCGCCACCAGCTGGATGCTCGGAGGAGCCGGTGCGCTCTTCCCTCTCCGCGCGGGCGCGCAACAACGACTCGGACTTCGGGGTATTTCGCATCGGAGCATTGTCCCAGATCCATCTCCTATGACTCACATTGAGCGCTCTCACCCCCGACGACCAGGCCGTTCCTGAATATCAACACCTAGAATGTTCGCAACAAAATATCTACAGCGGTCAGGGTAGACATTCTCGCGAGGCTGTTGTATCTTTTTTCTCGTAGCAAGGAACGAGTCAAGAGATGCGGGAGAGATGAACTACCCGCAAGCAGTACCGCAGGGCAGGGACGTGCCGGGGCCGAATTCGTGTGTGAGTGTGTAGTCGGACCCGGCACCCCCCTTCAAAGCGGCTACCGGATGTCTTGTGCGAGTCCGGAAGTTCGAAAGAATGCAGTTATGTAAGTAAGTTCAACCCCATCCGGCCCCCGGCGCTCCTCGCGCCGGGGGCCCCGTCCGTTCAGCGAAAGAAGCGAGCCATTCCGGCAGATACACCACCGGGGGACCCCTCCGGCAAATTCGACGACGAGAACTATCCTGCGTACAGCATGGGACATGCGGCCGAGATCCTCGGTGTCAGGCAAGCTTTCCTTCGTAGCCTCGATGCCGCGAAACTACTTACCCCGCAACGCTCTGAGGGCGGACATCGCCGCTACTCCCGCTACCAGCTGCGCATCGCAGCCCGCGCGCACGAACTCGTAGCCAACGGCACGGCGCTCGACGCGGCTTGCCGCATCATCATCCTCGAAGACCAACTCACCGAAGCCCGTCGCATCAACGCCGAGCTTCAGCAAGCGCAGGACCTGCGAGAGGAACCGGACGCGGCACCCGAATGAGGACTGCACTGGAACAGCAGTTGCGCCTATACGGTCGATCTGACCCCTCCTCCTTCCAACTGCGGTAAATTCGGCCAATTGGGACATTGCTCGGCGTCGGTTGCTCGATTTCCACATCGAAGGGATCGCAGGCATGACTTCCTCCCACCACCGCGCTCGGGTGCGGCTGTCTGCTCTGTCGATCGTCTTGACCGTTGCCATTGCAACCGCTGCGTGCAGTTCCGACGATGACTCCGCAACAAACACGGGCAGCGCCTCTCCCAGCACCTCGAGCAGTCGGGAAGCCCCCGAGATCACGGACATCGTCCGCCGCCAAGTGGCCGACTTAGGCCTCAGTGCCGCTGTGTTCGGGGTGTGGCGAGGCGACGACGAAGTTGCTCTCGGCGCCGTCGGAGAGTCCCCTGTCGGAGTTCCGGCGACAACCGACATGCAGTTGCGCGTCGGCCAACCGATGGAACCGATGCTCTCGACAGTCCTGCTGCAACTCGACGAAGAGGGAACGCTTCCCCTCGATCAACCGATCGCGAAGTGGGAACCGAACTTTCCACGCGCAGACACCATCACTCCGCGAATGCTGGCCAACAGCACGTCGGGCATCTCCGACTACGTGACCGATCCACAGTTCCTCAAACTCTTCACGGACAACCCGATGAAGGGCTGGACTTCTCGAGAGATCCTGGATCTTGCCAACTCCCGCCCGCCGTTGTTCGAACCCGGCACCAGTTGGGCGTACGCGCACAGCGACCTGACGCTGCTCGGCGACGTCATGGAGAAAGCGACTGGAAAACCGCTGGGCGAACTACTTCAGCAGCGCGTCTTCGATCCACTCGGGATGGATCACAGCAGCGTTGTACTCACGTCGCAGATGGACGAACCGATCCTGCACGGTTACACCAATGAACGTGGAGTATTCGAAGACTCCACTTTCTGGAATCCGACGGCGTTCCTGCACAGCGGAAACATGAACGCGCCTGTCGCCGACGTCGGAAAGTGGGTGCGCGCGCTGGGAACGGGAGAGTTACTCTCCGACAAGGCTTTCGAGCAGCAGATGGCGCCGACGACTGCGGGCTTGGGAAGTATGACGGCGGACAAGTTCTTTTCCTTCGGGACCGGGCACCTCGACGGCTGGCTGGTGATGAACCCGTCGTACGGCGGTTACAACGGTCTCGCGCTCTACTACCCCGATTCGAAGACGACGATCGTCGTCTACGCCACACTCGGGCCGACAACCAACGCGGACCTCAACAACGCCGTGTCGATGGGGAAGGAGATCGGAACCCTCCTCGAGCCGGATCACCCGCCGCAGGTACCGACGCCGTGACGCCCCACACACGCTGGTAGTAAACAGCGCCGGTCGGCAACTTCCTGTTTACGCACGGATTACCTCCAGGACTTATCGCCCCATCACCATTCTCTTCAGTACCGAACGAAACGCGTCGGACCGCGGGTTGTCTCGCCAGTGAACGAGAACGTAGATAGATGGGGACAGGCCCGATGAGGAAATACGCGATGTCAGTGGCATGCACGGTTGCAGTCACAGCGGGGGTGACTCTTGTGATGTCGGTACCTGCCGGAGCGGACCCGAATGACGGTGGGTCGTGCCCGGCCGGTGCGGTATTCGCGGTCGGCGGAACGTGGGATCCGACGGGACAAACGACGCAACCCGTCACCGACCGCTACGTCGCCCAGGGTTACGCCTCCAAGCCGGTGACCTACCCCGCCAGCTTCTGGCCGCTCGGCGAACAGACGTACGACCAGAGCGTTGCCGCCGGCGCCCAGACGCTTCGCACTGAAGTCAACGCTTTCCACGCTCAGTGCCCGGGCAGCGAGATCGTCGTCACCGGATACTCACAGGGAGCACGGATTGCCGGCGACGTTCTCGGTGACATCGCACGTGACGGATCCATTCCCCAATCGCAAGTCGAAGGCGTCCTCTACGCCGACCCTCGCAACTCGGCCGGGGGCATCGAAACCGTAGTGCCCAATGTCGTTCCGGGAGCGACGATGTCCGGAGCACGCGGCGGATTCGGAGACATCGCAGTGCAGGAAGTCTGCATCGAGGGTGACGGCATCTGCAACATGCCCAAGCCGCGTGATGCGCCCGAGGTGTTCGTGGATTCGGTCTTCGGCTACTTCACGAAGCACAACACCTACACGCCGATGATGTCCGAGCCCGCTCCGCCTGCTCCCCCGGCGCTGCCGCAGACACCGTCGGTGCCACTGCAACCGGCTGACGTCGCCACTGCGATCGTGACACGGGTCGTCGAGAACATCACTCCGTATCTGAGCGCTGCACTCGCCACCGTGCTGACGAAGTAACGCGACACCGCTTGTTCGGCTGACTGAAAGTCGACCGATTCGTACAAGTCGAGGACCACCCGCGCCGTGCACCATCGAATACATGCTCACCCTCATCGTCAGATACGGGTACGTCCCGTTCATGCTCTTGGGAATCAACGGAGCCGCAATCGCGCTGGCGGCATCCGGCGCGCCGAAATGGTCACTGGTGGCATTGATTCTCTTCGCAGTGGTCTGCTCTTTCGCCGCCGAACGGGCGCTTCCCTACGAATCTTCGTGGAATGCCCCCGGACCGGACAGGTTTCGCGACGCGGTCCATGCGTTTGTCAACGAATCTCTCATCTTGGTCAGCGTCGCGGTAATCCCGTTGATGGCAGCGGTGATTCCGTTCGACGGGCTGTGGCCGATCGGTCTTCCGTTTGTCGTTCAGGTCGTCTTCGCAGTGTTGGTTGCCGATTTCGGCATCACCGTCGTGCATTTGATCAGCCACAAGGTTGGATGGTTGTGGCGTTTCCACGCGGTTCATCACAGCCTCGAACGGTTCTACGGTATGAACGGACTGATGAAGCACCCCGTGCATCAGACTTTCGAAACCGCAGGTGGCGTCCTGCCACTGATCCTCCTCGGGATGCCCGTTCCAGTTGCCTCGGCGCTCGCGGTTTGTGTCGCTGTCCAACTCCTGCTTCAGCATTCGAATGCCGACTACCGCATCGGCCCCCTGCGCCCGATACTCGCCCTCAACGCCGGCCACCGATTCCATCACCTCAAGTGGGCGGGAATCGGTGACGTCAATTTCGGTTTGTTCACTCTGATCTGGGATCACCTGTTCCGCACTTAGAGCGTGTCTCATGTGGGTGAAGTGACGTGTGGGACATAATACGGTTCGTGGTGGATGATTTGTCTTTGCGTTTGGTGCCGGATGCCTTGTGGGAGAT